>JAIMBH010000008.1 GCA_023511485.1 Bacillota bacterium
ATAGGTGGCCGATTTGCTTCGGAATAGGTGGCCGGAATGCTTCGGAATCGGTGGCCGATTTGGGCCGGAATACGCACTTGTAAAAATGGGATACGGTGGCACTAGGGAAGATGCGGGAAAGGCAGTTGGAAAAACAGGTGATGGTGGAATTGATGGTATCATAAAAGAAGATAGGCTTGGTCTTGATATCATCTATATCCAAGCAAAGCGATGGGACGGGGCTGTTGGCCGCCCGGAAGTGCAAAAATTTGCAGGGGCGTTGCAAGGCCACCGAGCAAAGAAAGGAATTTTCATCACAACATCTGCCTTTTCAAAAGAAGCCAAAGAATATGTAGCACAGATTGATAGCAAAATCGTCCTAATAGACGGGCAAACTCTTGCAAATCTTATGATAGAGTTTAATGTTGGGGTATCCCCAATTGCATCATACGAGATAAAAAAGATTGATTCAGACTACTTTGTTGAGGAATAAGGCAGGATATAAATATAGAATAGCATTTTTACGTGTGCTAGAATAATTTAAGCGTATGGCAGTTGAGGTATATATGAGAGAAGAAGCTAAGCTATGGCTTGATGATGCCAGATATGATCTTGATAGTGCACAAGATTTATTTAGGAGTGCGCGCTATAACTATGCAGTATGGCTCGCCAGGCAATCGTCCGAAAAGGCGCTTAAGGCAGCCTATCTAATTGCACTAAGAAAACCTATCCCTAAGTCACATAACCTAATGGAGCTAGCTCGTGGGTTAGGCTGGGATATTCCTCCAGCCATAAGCGAGCACCTCCAATTCTTAAATCCACACTATACGGTTACTCGTTATGTAGATGCTGCCGTCGGCAAGCCATCCGATCTTTATGATGAGGCAATCGCAAGCGAGGCGATTGAGAAATCTAAGGAGGTCTTGGATTGGATACAAGACAATCTCAAGATATCGTAGAGCAGATAAGAGAATTTCTTAAGAAAATTGGAGCCGAGGAGGCAATACTTTTTGGGTCAAGGGCAAGAGGCGATGCTCTTGAGACCAGCGATGTCGACCTTATAATTATTGATGATAAATTCGCCGACATTTCCTTCCCGCGCCGACTTATATCTATAAGTCGACACTGGACACTGCCATACTTCCTGGAGGCGCTACCATATACGCATGCCGAGTTTGAGAGGCTATCAAAAACACGCGGCGTGATTGTCGATGCGTTAAAGAACGGCATACGAATAAAAGCTGCCTAACCTAACCAACGGTGACAGGCACTGGGCAGTTTATCTACCAGGCAATATACCTTATTCTTGCTTAAAAAGTGTGCGATTGTGAAATATTAAGTAGCTAAAAATTAAATAGCCAAAAATTAAAAAGCCTTTAGAGGCTATAGCCTGCAGGGTTCACAATCACACACTTTTTTGTTGATTATTCTCTATATACGCTGGTTAGAGATTTGAGCGGTGCCTGTCACCGTGAAAAAAGATTAGTTAGGTGTGTCATAAATGGAATGCAATATTAATGCAAACAAGCAAAAATGCAGCTGTACCTATGAGCCATGCTCGCGCAAAGGGAAGTGTTGCGCCTGCTTAACCTACCACCAGAGGTCTCGCGAGCTACCAGCTTGCTTCTTCCCGCCGGAAGTGGAACGGACTTATGACCGTTCCATAAGAAAATTTATAGAGATAAATTCGCGTTAGGTAAGTATGCCCTAGATATTGCAGCCAGGCCATCTGAATGTTTCTAAAGCTGCGGTCTGGGTACTTTGTATCTGTATATAAATCTGGCTGGACCGAGGAAAGGTAAGGAGATGCCTATCGGGTGGCCTTTAGCAGCGGTCTTGATATCTATTATTACGTTTATTGGCATAGCCATTGTAACAATAGCGGGCGGCAGGGCAGATATTGCCAAAGAATAAAGCAAAGAGTCAATCTGGTGAACAGTACCGCACGCTTGCTTCCAGCTGCGAGAATCTGGTAAAGGAGATGCGGGACATTCGAATGGCAATCCGGGCCCATATTAGCAGATACATTCTTGATAGCAGATACATTCCTAATAGCGGGTGCCCAACTGGCAGGTCGTTGCCTTTTACTATCTCGCAGAATGATATGATATAAAGATGAGGCTGGCTGACCAGGTGAAAAAGACTGAAGCGTTTTGGAATAAACCCCCTTCAATTCTTCTTGAGGAGCTTAAATCAGGCCCAGGCGGACTATCCAGCGATGAGGCTGCAAAACGGCTTGCCTTTTACGGCCCCAACGTTCTCAGGGCGAAAAGAAGGCCCACCTCGCTTGCGCTTTTTCTATCTCAATTTAAAAGCCCGATTATCCTCATCCTTATCTTTGCCTCGGGAGTAGCGTTCTTTCTTGGAGACCGTACGACATCCCTTATAATTCTGGTAATTATCCTTATAAGCGGGTTTTTAGGGTTTTGGCAGGAGAGGGGAGCTAGGGATGCGGTTGAGAAACTGCTTACGATTGTAGAGATAAAGGCAGATGTCCTGCGGGATGGTGCTGAGAGGCAGGTTCCAATCGATGAAGTAGTGCCGGGGGACATTGTTGCCTTAAAGGCGGGGGATAGCATTCCGGGGGACTGTTTAATCTTAGAATCGCGCGATTTATTTGCAAATGAGGCCACGTTAACCGGTGAAACCTATCCGGTAGAAAAATCGCCCGGTATATTGCCGCAGGATACTCCCTTAGGCAGGTTAACAAATGTTCTTTTTATGGGGACGCATGTGGTCAGCGGCAGCGCAAAGGCGGTTGTTGTCCGCACTGGCAAAGAGACAGAGTTTGGCAAAATATCTGAGCGGCTTAGACTAAAACCCCTGGAAACCGAGTTTGAACGTGGCGTAAGGCGTTTCGGGTATTTTCTTCTGGAAGTAACGCTCATTCTTGTGGTTATTATTTTTGCGATTAATGTGTTTTTAAACCGTCCTGTATTGGATTCCTTCCTCTTTTCTCTTGCTTTAGCCGTCGGATTAACCCCACAGCTTCTACCTGCTATTATTACCGTTAATCTTGCGCACGGAGCAAGACGGATGGCCGGGGAAAAAGTTATTGTAAAGCGCCTTGCTTCTATTGAAAACTTCGGCAGCATGAACGTTCTTTGTTCGGACAAGACCGGAACTTTAACCGAGGGTGTAGTGCGTGTACATTCGGCTATCGACACCGGCGGCAAGGAAAGTGAAAAGGTTTTTCTTTATTCTTACTTAAACGCGGCCTTTGAGAGCAGCTTTCTTGATCCTATTGATGAAGCAATCAGGACATACAGGCAGCCCGATATTTCCGGCTATCAGAAGCTGGATGAGGTGCCATACGATTTTGTTCGCAAGCGCTTAAGCGTGCTGGTTTCAAAGGACGATATGCATTTGATGATTACAAAAGGAGCGGTGGCAAACATACTCGACGTTTGTTCAAAAGCAGAGACCTACACAGGCGAAGTAGTTGATATTGCTGTAGTAAAGTCACAGGTTGAACAGAAATTTTATGATCTCAGCGCAAAAGGTTTCCGTGTCCTTGGGGTTGCATACCGTGACGTCGGCTCTGATTCGGTTATTACTAAAGGGCATGAAACTAATATGGTATTTTTAGGTTACCTTGTTCTCTTTGACCCTCCTAAAGCCGGGATCGCCGAAACTCTGGATGATTTGAAGAACCTTGGGGTTTCTCTAAAGGTTATTACCGGAGATAACCGTCTGGTTGCTTCAAGTTTGTGCAGCCAGATAGGATTGGAAACTCCGCGAATTATAACAGGAGATGAGCTTCACAAGATGAGCAACGACGCTCTGCTAGGGCAGGTAAACCGTGTAAATGTTTTTGCTGAGATCGAACCAAATCAAAAGGAGCGCATTCTTATTGCGCTAAGGAGGTCTGGTAATGTAGTTGGGTATCTGGGCGATGGGATAAATGATGGCCCTGCGCTTCACGCAGCCGATGTTGGCGTTTCGGTCGACAGCGGCGCTGATGTTGCCAAAGAGGCGGCAGAGATTGTACTGCTTGAAAAAGACCTAAGAGTTCTCGGCCACGGTGTGAAAGAAGGGCGAGCGACCTTTGCCAATACGCTGAAATATGTATTTATGGCAACCAGCGCTAACTTTGGAAACATGTTTAGTATGGCGGGGGCATCTCTTTTCCTGCCGTTCTTACCCATGCTGCCCACACAGATCCTGCTGACCAATCTCCTGACTGATTTTCCGGAGATGACCATCTCAACCGATAGTGTTGACCACGAGTTGATTGATAAGCCCCACCGCTGGGACATTAAATTTATACGCAGCTTCATGCTGGTTTTTGGGCCGCTTAGTTCAGTGTTTGATTATCTGACATTTGGAGTACTGGTATTTATTTTACGAGCTGGGGTAGCAGAATTTAGAACCGGCTGGTTTGTTGAATCTGTTGTCTCAGCGGCGCTTATTGTGCTTGTCGTGCGAACCCAAAGGGCGTTTTTTAGAAGCAGGCCAAGCAAGTACCTGCTGGGCGCCACTTTAATAATCATAGGGCTGACAATCCTTATACCGTTTACACCGTTGGTAAAGCTTTTCTCATTTACACCGCTGCCCCCAGTGTTTTTCCCAGTTTTGGGCGTAATTCTCGTTCTTTACGTCATTGGGGCAGAGGTGGCAAAAAGGATTTTTTACAGGAGAGTTGTATTTTAGCGGATGAACATATGCTTTAACCTCTTAGAAGCTTTAAATACTATAAATGCAACCCCCGAATCTAAGCCCATCAAGCGTAAGTGGAGTAACTGGAGTATTTGAGGAAACCCCCTGTTTAACCGATATAAAATTATGTGCTGTTTATAACCTGTACTGGAGAGGGAAAAGTGATGGAGCAAGGAATCAATCTTTTAGACGTAACTATGTGCATCTCTGATGCTGTTGACCTTGTAGATAGAGCCATTAACAACCACCATAGGCAAGTTGCCTATATTGCTTATTGCATCGGAGATACCTTAGGCTTATCAAAAGAGGAGCAAAGCAAGCTGCTCTTAGCAGGAGCAGTGCACGATATTGGCGCGCTCTCTCTTAAAGAAAGATTAGATTCGCTGCATTTTGAGCTTAGGTGTCCCCACGAACATGCTGATTCAGGCTATCGCTTGCTGAAGATGTTCCAACCTTTTTCCGAAGTAGCGGAAATTGTTCGGATGCATCACGTCCCCTGGAACAACGGAGAAGGTGTTGAATTTAACGGCTTACGTGTCCCGATTGGAAGTCATATTCTGCACTTAGCCGATCGAATTGCTGTATCTATTGAGAAAGATGAGGAGATACTTGCCCAAACTGAGCGCATATGCAATAAGATTAGGGAGCGTTCAGGAAAGATGTTCATGCCGGAGGCGGTTGATGCTTTCATGGAGCTGGCCCGTAAAGAGAGCTTTTGGTTTGATGTCACGTTAAAGATATCGGAGTCTATTTTACCTTCCGATACAAGTCTGCCAACCAAAACAATTACGCTTGATGTTGCACAAAGCCTGGCAGAATTGTTTGCTCACATAATCGACTTTAGAAGTAGGTTTACCGCAACCCACTCAAGTGGGATAGCAGCCAGCGCAGAAGAGCTGGCGCGATTGGCTGGGTACTCACTCAATGAGCGCAAAATGATGAGAATAGCCGGTTATCTTCACGATTTAGGCAAGCTCGCAGTTCCCGCAAAGATTCTAGAAAAACCCGCTCTCCTAACAAAGGATGAGTTTAGGGTTATTAAGAGACACCCGTATCTTACCTACCGCATCCTCAAAACTGTAAAAGGGTTTGAGACAATTAATACCTGGGCCGCTCTTCACCATGAGCGCCTGGATGGTAAAGGTTATCCTTTTCATTTAAAAGGCGAGTCTTTCCCCGAGGGGTCAAGGATTATGGCCGTTGCAGATGTGTTCACTGCGATAACTGAGAACAGACCCTACAGGGAAGGTATGCCTGAGAAACGTGCTCTTCAGATCTTGCAAAAAATGGTCGCAAATTCGGCACTGGATAACAATATTGTTTCAATATTGTTTGATCACTTTGATGAGATAAATCATATACGCGTTAATGCCCAAGAATCGGCGCTAAGAAAATACCAGAAATTTGAAGGTACCATGATGAAATGCGCTTAAGATAGACATAATAAGCGTATCAGCACCGATTATATAGAGCAGTCATATCATATTTCTCTGGTTTAATCTTATTCTTACACGGGAACTCAAGAGAGGGCGCCTGCGGAAATCGAGAGAAAGGTTTCAAGATAAATGGGTACGAGAGGTGCGGCATCGAGCACTGGCATTAGCATATTTACGGCAATTGGCGTTGCAATTGCTGTCCAGATTTCCTGGGGTTTTAATCATTCAATTGGTTGGGCGATTCTTCATGGTTTTTTTGGCTGGTTTTATGTTATCTATCGATGGCTAGTTGGCTCGTATTAGCCAGCGCAAACCAGCTGGTGAAGGCCTTCACGCACAGCCAAACACCCTTTTTTACTATTAGAGGTGTTTTTTAAACCAATCAACTGTAAGGATTAGAGCCTGCTCAAACAACACAATATCGAGAAACCGGTGGTCAGCTCCCTCTATTATTTCTAATTTAGCCGGTGCGGTCATGGCCTTAATAAATCTTTCGGTGTAGGGTATAAGCTTATCTCGAGAACCATGGATAAATAGCGTTGGTGTTTTAATTTCTGGTGCATGTTTATAAAGGTTAGGGAAAAAACCATTGGTTCTTGCAGACCTTAAAACCATTGCCGAAACTTTACGCTCAAGGCTGTAGTAAAGACAGGATAAGCAGCCAGTACTGACACCATGAAGCCCAATTTTCTCAAGCGTGATGTCTTCTTCTAGCCTCAGGGCATTCACCGCCTGTTTTAAATCATCGAATTGCTGAAAGATAGTGGACTCTTTTCTTGTCCCCTCACTTTCGCCGTACCCTGTGAAATCGAAAAGAAAAGAAGCGATTTTTTCGTCCACAAGCTTTTCCGCGATTGGCACGCTTCTTGTGCTGTGTTTTCCCCTATCAAAAAAACTATGCGCAAAGACGACAACCGGAAATGGCCCCGGTTTTAAGGGAGAGTAGAGATTCCCTACAAGTTTGTATCCCTTTTTATTGGTGAACACTATTTCTTCAATCATTTCAGTGTTATTGGTACAAAGTAGGATAAATAAACTACGAGTTTATTTATCCCTTATTTTAGGTTGGTGAATTGGGATGCCAGAACTCCCTGAAGTCGAGGTTGTAAGGCGATCTCTTAAAGCCAGTGTTTTAGGAAAGAAGATAGTTTCATTTGAGGTTGTCCGACGGCCAGGTAAAAAGACAAGGGTTCTTCAAAATATTTCCGAAGAAGAGTTTAGAAGTGGGGTTGTCGGTGCTTCGTTCAAGGATATAATTCGCAAAGGAAAGTTTCTGATAGCCCCTTTAACAAATGGAAAATCCATAGTTTTTCATTTTATGCTTACAGGTTGGCTTAACTATTTCAGATCCGAATCGGAAGCGGATGAAAAAACGCGCCGTGATAGCAGGCTTAAATTTAGTTTTGAGGATGGTTCAGTCCTTCTTTTTGTTGACTCTAGAAATATGGGACGGGTTTTTCTGGTGGAGAGGGAGGATTTTAGCCAGATTGGGGTGCTTGCCCGCATTGGGGTTGAGCCGCTAAGCCCAGATTTTACTTTCGAGCGCTTCAGGAAGGTCATCTCAGAATCTGCAGGTAAAACTCTCAAGGATTTTCTAACAGACCAAGAAAAAATAGCAGGTATCGGCAATATCTACTCAGATGAGATATTGCGCCGGGCAAGACTGAGGCCAGACCGGCGTGTGGCCACGCTTACAGATGCTGAGATTGAAAAGCTCTATGAGATCATTCCCACTGTTCTAAAGGATGGGGTAGCCGAGATAGAAAGCGGCATACCTGGTCATATGCTGGCCTGGCGAAAGAAAGGCAGGACTTGTCCTGAATGCGGTGGTGAAGTTGCTGCGGTGAAGCGAGGTACAACCCATTATTACTGGTGCCCATCATGCCAGAGGTAGTTTTAAACGAGGTAATTTTTAAAACACAACCATAATTGAAATTTAATTACCCGTATCTTTTGCCTTACTGGATATTTTTTCTCGGCAAGGGAAATCAAAGAAGATGACCATACGGAGGGCGAGTTGAGCGAAGTTGTTGGAAGAGAACACTTGAGCTACATAATCGATACGATCAAAGAAGGTGTTATTGTCTTTGACGCAAATGGCCAAGTAGTGTTTGCCAATAGTTCGGCAGCGGCTATTCTGGGCATCAAACGTGAATTCATTATCGGGCGATCCTATAATGATCCAATATTTAAAATAACCGGGGAAAACGGTAAGGCTCTTCCAGAAACGGAACTACCCTTTACGAGGGCGGTAGCCGGAAGGCAGGTATCAAACGAAGAGCTCGTTGCTGAGCGCCCGGATGGAACTAAAGTAATGCTCTCGATTACAGCTATGCCGTTTCGCGATAAAACGGGCGCTGTTGTGAATGTAATCCAATTGTTTATGGATATTACCTGGCAAAAAGCTACTGAATGGTTGCTGGAGGAGAGTGAAGAACGCTACAACCGTTTAGTAGAGAATTCACCTGATATGATCGCCATTCATACAGACTGGCGATTTGTTTTCATCAACCCTGCAGGGGCAAGAATGCTGGGAGCAGAAAGGCCTCAGGATATTATCGGCAAACCTATTCTGGGGTATGTTCATCCTGATTACCGGGTAGCAGTCAAAGAGCGCATTCTTCTAGCCCAACAGGGCATTTCAGTAGGAATGGTTGAGGAAAAGTACAAACTTCCTGATGGCCGGCTTATTGAAGCCGAGTCGATATCAATACCTATCAAATACAGGGGTGAGCCATCTGTGCAATTAGTTGCCCACGATGTAACTGAGCGCAAAAGGGCAGAAATGAGGTTAAAAAGAGCAAAGGACCTCAGTGATGCCCTAAATAGAATCAATGCCGCCATAAACTCAACGCTAAATTTTGATGCGATAATGCAGAGAGTGGTCAGCGAATCCGCTAAAGCCCTAGGGTCTGAGACCGCTGGAATAGCTTTACTTGAGGAAGGCTTCTGGGTAACCAGGTATGTCTACGGATTGCCTAATATAGCGGTTGGGTCAAAAATCCGGGTAGAGGAGTCGGTAATAACGCGGATTGCTATTGAGACAGGCAGACCGGTGCATGTCGACGATATTTATACCGATAAACGAGTCAAGCGAGGGATGATGGAAAAACATGGGGTTCGGGCGTTCATGGTTGTGCCGATATTGCTCCGGGGTGAAGCAATTGGAGCATTATCCTTCAACTATTCTAAGCCGGTTACTTTTACTGATGAGGAGATAGATTTTGCCGGTAAACTTGCAACAGCACTTTCGCTTGCTCTTGAGAATGCCCGTCTTTACACGACTGAGCGAAATATTGCCGATACTTTGCAAGAGGCATTGTTGATACTGCCGCCGGAGATAGAGGGCATTGATAGCGGCCATTTTTACCATTCAGCAACTGGCGTCTCCAAGGTTGGGGGAGATTTCTATGACCTATTTGAACTGGAGCATGACAGGGTTGGAATTCTAATCGGCGATGTGTCGGGCAAAGGGCTGCAAGCGGCGACATTAACATCTCTGGTTAAAAATACAATCAAGGTATATGCGTATGAGAGTATTTCGCCGGCATCGGTTGTTTCAAAGACAAATGAGGTTGTTATAAGATCGTCGCCTGCTGGATTGTTTATCACCCTGTTTTTTGGGATTCTCGATATAAACTCGGGAAGGCTTAACTATTGCAGTGCGGGCCATCCCCCACCTATTATTAGAAGAAGCACATCCGAAACTTTATTTCTCGAAACTAGGTCTCCAATTATTGGAGCGTTTGCCGGACTCGATTACTTTGATGAAGGTGAAGCTCTTACACCAGGAGATGTGCTTCTTCTTTATACCGATGGAGTTATCGAGGCGCGGCGTGATCAGGAATTTTTTGGCCTGGAGCGTCTACGAGATGTTGTTCAAAAAATTACGCTTCCAAACGCAAAGGGATACCCGGCTGCGATCTTTAACTCCGTTATTGAATTTACCAGTGGGACGTTGCTTGATGACCTTGCTATTCTTGCAGTGTCCCTCAGAGATGCCACGCACTAGTTAAGAGCAGCGGCGAACGAGCACCGGCTTTTTTGGTATGTAACTGCAAAACGAATCTTCTCTCAAATAATCACCGTGAATTGAATAAGCCCTGGCTCTGCAGCCACCGCAAACGGTAATATATTTGCATTCACCGCATTTGCCCTTATATTCACCGAGGTTTCTTAGTTCTTTAAAAAGTTCAGAATTCTCCCAGATATTCTTCAGTGATTGCTCTCGCAGGTTGCCTGCGGCTTTAGGGAAATAACTGCATGGAAGCACATTTTCATCTACATCTATAACACATATTACTTTGCCGACAACGCAACCTCTGGAATTACTTGGGGCAAATTTTAATGGTCTTGTTTTTGGCTTAGACTTGCCAGCTTTGGCTTTCTCGATCACTATCCTGTAATAATGTGGCGCACAGGCCGGCCTAACAATTAATTCATCTTCGTCTTTTTCCATTTGATAATGCCATTCAAGAACTTCTTCATAATCATCGCCTGAAATTAGTTCGCTCATTAAATCCTCGCCTCGGCCTGTGGGTATTACCATAAACATGTACCAAGCCGTAGCACCGAGCTCCTTTGCTAGCCTATATGTAGCCGGGATTTCTTTCTGGTTTCTTTTTGTAAAAGACGAATTAATAACAAATTCGATATTGTGTTGTTTAAGCAATTGTGCGGCCCTTACTGCGCTTGCAAATGCACCGTCTTGGCCCCTGAAGTTGTCGTGTACCTCTGCGGTTGGTCCATCAAGGCTAAGGGATATTATCTCTATACCGGATTCTTTTATTTTTTTGCAGGCATCCTCCGTAACAAAAACGCCATTGGTTGCAAGAGCCATTCGCAAGCCTCTATCAGCGCCATACCTGGCTATGTCAAAAATATCCTCCCGAAGCATGGGTTCACCGCCGGAAAGTACAACAACCGAATTGGTATAGCTGGCTATATCGTCTAAAATCCTAAAGGCCTCTTCGGTAGAGAAATCGGGATGCCCTTTTACTTCCATCTCGGATCCAGACCGGCAGTGGACGCACCTCAGGTTGCACCTTCTTGTTACTTCTAATGCTATCCATTTGGGTTTTAACTCCATTAACAAGCCTTCCTTCCGTAAAAGTCAACTAAAACCAACGATGCGCACGCAAAAGTGCCTTGTATTGGGCCTAGATTGGGTGTGCATTTGCGCATAACTACGTTGGAATAGGACTTAGGATATATAGAATTGTGCAACATAGCAACTTTTAGATTCGCTGCCCATCGCAAATAATCATTCTACCAGCACATTTAATGTTAAAAAACTTGGGATCAAAGCAATAAGGGAAGAGGATGTCTGGCTCCCATGCGCCGGCAAAGAGAGGCAGGACATATAAAGACGTATATTATCTTATATTAGATGTAGTTTCAGAATGGGTTAAGTGGGTATACATTACTTTATTAGGGCAATATTCGGTTGTTTAGGAAAGGGGCAGTGAATGGCAGCGAAAGATTTTTCTGTTGGGGATGTACTGCGCGATAGTTGGGAGACGTTTAAAGGGAGCCCCGGTCTTTTCGTTGGCCTTGCGTTAATATCGTTTATTATTTCCGTGATAGCGAGTTCAATTGATAATGCGATAAGCGGACCTGGCTCTGCTGGTGGCTTCAGGGTTCAGGTAAGTATCTTCTCGTTTCTCGCAGGCGCATTTATTGGTATGGGAGCTATAAACGTAGCGCTTAAATCTATAAAAGGCGAGAAAGCTGAACTTGGCGATTTCTTTGCAGCTTATCCATTGTATTTAATTTTTCTTGTCAGTAATTTCTTATTTAGTCTTGCCGTAGGTATCGGTACCATTTTTCTTATTATTCCGGGTATTTATCTCTTTGTTAGATTGCAGTTCTTCGGTTATTACATTGTTGATAAAAATGCGCGCGGTACAGATGCAATTATCGGATCTTTGCAGAGGAGCTGGGAGCTTACAAAGGGTATAGCAGGCAAAGTATTCCTACTTGACCTGGCGCTTCTTGGCTTTATTATACTTGGCGCAATACCGCTTGGCCTTGGTTTGCTTATTGTGTTCCCGCTTGTTTTTATTGCCAATGCCTATGTGTATCGTAAATTTGAGGGGGCGGTGGCATCTAAAGCTGAAACAGCCCTGGAGGGTCCAACGGCACAGTAACTATAGGTTAGTATGGCGGTCCCCCGAAACCAGCGGGACCGCCTGAAATAATGGCTGATGCCTCTTATTAGGCTGCCATTTGTTTTGTGCTTTCGATCTTCTGTACGATTTCTGGACAGCCGACAACGTCATGTGGATTCTGGTAGTTTTCTTTTGTGCAAACGTTTAAGAGTTCCCTCATCGAGAGCGTTTGTCCGGTGACAATTTCAACTTCGCGGTCGCCGATTTGCTCGATAAGGTCTTTCTTATTAATAGGAAATTCTACTCCCTCTAGGGCTGAGACAATTGATGGATAAGCCACTGTTTTAACCTCCTTCCGATTATGGGGGTTGCTACGTGTATTACAAGTTTTGTTCTACCCGCGGATGCCGTGATGAAACGTATATAAAACGTGATTGGAGTTAAAGAAGCAGTTTAGGGCGTCTTGGACGTGAAGATTTTTTATGATTTCGCCTTGCCTGTGTTATCCCTCTATACGCCCAGGTCGGGCAGAAAGCAAGCAGAGAGTTTATTGGTTTGCCGTATTATAAACAGACTTAGGGCCGGCAAGCCGCCGGCCCTTTTACGCTAATGATTTTCCAAGGAAACGTTATTTATACAATATTTCTACTCGATAGCCGCTGGCTAAAACCGGTGAAGTTGTTTTGTGATCCTCCCCGCCGTAGAACCAGATGATTGCCTTTTGGGCTTGCTTTGTAAAGGCTACAGAGTAGAAGTTAGATCCGGCAGCCGGTTCACTTGATGCCAACGTCCAGCCTCTGGCGGCCATCTCGTTCTTGTAGAAATTCCAGACCTGATCGCCCGTCACATCGATTCTGCGGCTTGAGATAAGTACTTTGCCTCCGGATGCGAAGTCGTCGGGCACCCACGATTCTCCTGCCCATAATAGAGCCTCAAGAGGCACCGTCCATCTGAATCCGCTATAAAGTGGGATGTCAGATGGCATAGCCGCCGACAAACTTATGTTGTGTGCCTGGCTATGACATGATACGCAGTGTTTATCGCCCGATGAAATGGCGCTTATAACTTCGGGCCTGGTACTGCTGTGACAACTATCGCAGGTCAATTTTTTCGTTTGCGTAGTCGGGTTATTTAAGTGCTCCTGGAATAAGTTGTTCTTATGGCAGGTAGTGCATTTGCTGTCAAGAGCGTTGGTGGCGTGCACAGTCTCGTGGCTGGACGAACTGGCATGGCAAGCACCACAATCTTTGTTTTTACTTTCTATAGCCAATCGCACTTCAGTTCTGGTGTTTGCATGACAGGTGTAGCAATCCAGATTTTTACCGGTTGATGGATCAATCCTTCTGCCATGCTCCTGAACTAAAGATGTCATATGGCACTCGCTGCAAAGCTCCATCGAAGAGGTTGTGTTATGATATGCCGCATTATCTGCAGGGTGAACCGGGATCTTGTAGCTGTAAGTTGAGTTGTGACAGTATTCGCAGGAGTACTTGGAGACGTTGTGATCCTCAGGGTACCACTGATACTCATGGCATTCCCGGCAGTCTTCGATTGGCTCACCGCCACCATGACAGGCGTTGCAGTTTGTCATTGGGTGGGTAGACGGAAAGTTTGTATGGCAGGCAGTACAGTTTCTCGTTCTGAAATGCCAGGTTGCAGTAGAAGATAAGCCGAAAGCGTCAGTAACTGTTAGGGTTACTGTTTGATCGAAGTCGGACGGGAGAGGCGACAAAGGAGTAAAGCTCACCACTTTAGTCACCTCGTTATATATAGGTACGACCTCGACTCCATTCAGATGCATTTTAACGCTGGAGACAAAGCTAAAGGTCTCAATTTTGGCAGAGACTGTCGGCATGTCACTGCTGGCGACTGACTCGGGAGCCGGGGTCAGCTCTGTGATTTGTGGGGGAGCCGCTACGTTAAAGGACCAGGCAAAAGAAGACGGCACACCGTTGGTATTACGGATAGAGGCAACGACAGTGTGAGTTCCGTTGCTGAGAGACAACGGCGTATAAGATATCGTGCCTTTGGTATAATCAGAAACCGTTTGCCCGTTGACCATCGCTGTCCCGCGTGTAAACGAGGCTTTCATGCTTATGCCGTCGATTACCATGGTAGCGGTACTTCCGTCAAGGGTTACTTCGTCATCTACCTGGATGCTTATGGTAGGACTGGACGAGTTTACCGTGGAGCCATCAGCGGGTATAGCCAAGGAGAATACGGCGTTGCTCTGCGGTATACTGAAGTGCCAGGATGCAGAGGCGGTGTTTTCCGCAGTATCTCTCGTATTTAAGCATATATCGTGTCTGCCAGCGCTTAACGGCAAAGATGGAGTATATGAGACGACTCCAGTACCTGCATCAAACGTGAAGTTGACCGCATTTCCATCGATGGCAAGAGTTGTAGCTGAGGTATCGATTGTGCCGTTATCCGATATTCTGGCTGACACATTGGGCATGGTAGTATTTACAGTTGAGCCATCCAATGGAGAGAGAATGTTTATTACTGGCTTCTTGTTGTAGTTAAAATTCCACTCGGCAGAGGATACGTTTCCGATCTGGTTGGCAGCCGATACCCAAACAGCGTTTCCTGTGTCGGTTAGGCTGTTATAAGTCACAGGATATCTTGCCTCTATTTTTGCTTTTGTGTAATCGTAGCCGGTAACTATCCATGTCTCATATCCGTCTTCATCTAATCCCCAGTAACCAATCTCCTGAAAGCTTACCGTGATGTCGCTGGATGGGATACTGTGTCCATTTATCTTTACCTGGATAGACGATTGGTCTATTTTCTCCGGATCAGATGCTTCTAGAGAAATTCTAAGCGTACCCATTGTTACGGTTGCTTCGGTGCCAGGTGCAGGCGTGAAGCTGCTAAACGTCGGGCCAGAGCTGCTGGCAAGTGCAACTATGATTGAAAATGCGGAAAAAGCGATCACCGCAGCAATGATGATTACCAGCCTGGTAGGAAATGGTAATAATTTGCGAGCTCTCATGCGTGTACACCTCCTTTCTGCTACAAACTAAAGTAAGTTCCAATAAGATATAAATCGAAAAGATGCATGGAAAACTTAATATTAATAATACATATGTCGGTTGATATATAAACGATTTTAAAGTAACTAGGAGTTACTTTATCTTGCGACATACCCTAGAATTTAAATTAATGGCTATAGGATGAGATTTTCAGTTGGGAAAATATAGAGCGTTTAGGTGAGGGATGTGTTCATATTCTCAGCATAATCTCAACGCTTATTAAGTTTATGTGTCATATGTAACAAGTATGCGACTAAAACCTTCTCAAGTTTGGGCAAAGCTGCAGCAACCGAGGGTGATAAATCCTCAACAAAGCCAAACGAATTGCCGCCTATGGTAATAATAATTACTGTATCAGGAAACACTCCGTAAAGCCCTTGGGTGAAGGTGAGTAAGCCGGATGGTTCGAGATGGTGGGTGGTAATTCCAGTGATGGATGGGCCTGGCATAACCATCTTACAAGAGAGATGCCCCGGCGGTTGATTCCAGCTCGCATCGATGAAGATAACAAGTTTGGCCTTGCTGATATCGTCGGCCAGTTCGGGTGTTAGCTGATGAAGTGACAGGATTTTTATGTTATCATGCGCACTAAGCTCGCTTAGCTTACTTAACTGCCGAGCTACAAATAGGCCTGCGCCGTCATCGCCACGCAGCGGGTTTCCGTATCCGATAACGAGTATGTGTGCTATCAGTCTCGCCTCACTTCGCTGAGGATAGACCCATCCGGCCCGACGAGTCGTACCTCCAACGGCATCTGTCCAATAGCATGACTTGCGCAGCTTAGACACGGGTCGAATGCACGCACCACTGCCTCCAGACGGTTTAAGGCTCCCTCGGGTATCTCGGGGCCTTTTATATAGTGCTTGGCTACTTGGAGAACGCCCTGGTTCATTGCATAGTTGTTAAAGCCCGTCGCAATAGTGAGGTTGGCCCAAGTAACAAGACCGTTATCGTCGATTTTGTAGTGATGGATGAGCGTGCCGCGCGGGGCTTCTGCCGCACCGATTCCTTCTGAGCAGTTGGGCTCGGCTTTTGCCCGTATGCGCGCACCAAGGATATGAGGGTCATTTAAGAGATCTTGTACCTTCTCAACGCAGAACAGGATTTCAATAAGTCTTGCATAGTGATAGTGAAACGAGCTGAAGATGACTCCTCGTTCAAGTTCTCGAAATTCTGCCCATTCCTGGGATGCAAGCGGCGCATTTACTTTATCGATAATGTTAAGACGCGCCAGCGGCCCGACCCGCAGGATGTTGTCCGGGTAATCTTTTTTCTTGTAGGCGGGAAACTTCATATAAGTCCAGGATTCTGCACTCTCATTGATATAGTCCATATAGCTAGAAGGGTCAATACCATCAGCTATGATCTTGCCAGAGGAGTCGATGATGCGCACGAGGCCGTCGGTGAACTCAAGCTCACCGTCCGGTCCCACGATGCCCATGAAGAGGGTGGGGAAGTTTGCGAACGTACGGATCTCATCGCGGTAGTCCTCCATTGATTGTTTATACCAGCTAAGTGAGCGCTGTATCGCCATAATTGCCTCAGGAATCATCGCCTTTATCTGTGCAAGAGCCTCACCCGTAAGCGGTGTGCTCACTCCTCCAGGAACCATCCAGCCAGGATGGACGCGCTTGCCCGTGCTTGATATGAGGGCGATGATCTGCTGGCCAAATTTACGGAGGTAGATACCGTCTCGGGCAAGTTGAGGGTTGGCTTCTGCAACCCCGTGTAGGTTGCGTTTTGACGGCTCCATATTCATCCCCAAGAGAAGGTCGGGGGAGGAGAGGTAGAATACGCTAAGCGCATGTGACTGGATGATTTGAGCAAGGTTAGCAAGCCTTCTAAGTTTAGCGCCCGTTTCAGGTACTTTTACGGATAAGATTTGATCGCATGCCTTTGACGAAGCAATTGCGTGGCTTATTGGACATATTCCGCAGATGCGCTGCATGATAAAGGGAAGCTCATAGAAGGGCCGCCCCTCGCAGAGCTTCTCAAAACCGCGAAGCTGGGTAACATGCAGGCGGGCATCTTTAACCTGTCCATCGATATCTAGATGTATGGTTATCTTGGCGTGTCCCTCAATGCGGGTCACCGGAGATACTTCGATATTATGTTGCGCCATGTCTCCTCCTACTCAAGCTCCTCCTATCCAAAGCGATTCTTGAATTCGGGCTGACGTTCCTCCAGGAGTTCGGCCAGAACGTAGTAGATCAAATCTGCCGGGGGCGGGCATCCTGGAATATAGATATCCACGCCGACGATTTCGTGGACAGGTACAGCATAAGGTAGAAGCGTTGGGATATCCTTGCTAGGTTGCGATGTGCCACCCTCCGCCGTTTCGACAAACACGCGGTTTATGACATCGGCAACCCTAAATGTGTTGCGGTATGCCAGGATATTGCTGGTTACCGCACAGTCGCCGAGCGATATAAAAGTTTTTGTGCGCTTGCGTATTTTGTGGGCAAGCTCGCGCTGTTCTTCGTCGCCAACCGCACCCTCGACCAGTACTATATCGACGTTTTCAGGATACTCCTTGGCGTCGACAAGGGGACTGTAAACAAGCTCTATCTTATCAGCCAGATCAAGAAGGCGCTCATCCATGTCGAATATAGACATGTGACAACCCGAACATCCATCGAGCCACACAGTTGCTACACGCGATTTTGCCATAAACCTTCACTCCTCATGATCCGTAGGTAAGGCAAGAACTTATGCTCTTTGCGTGCTTCGCCGATGGACATACCCCTCTCATAGATGGCTCCAACAGGGCAGACGTTTACGCACTTGCCGCAGCTCGTGCAGGTCGGAGATTCGCCCCAGGGTTGGTTAAGGTCGGTGATTATCTTATCGCCAATGCCGCGTCCCATCAGGCCTAAGGTGTTAGCCCCTTCGACTTCTGCGCATGCGCGTATGCAGCGGGTACACAGGATACAGCGGTTATGGTCAATGATAAATTTATCGTGTGACGAGTCGATCTCTAAACCCTGGTATAGGTAAGGATAGCGGATATGGTCGACTCCAAGTTCAAGCGCTAGGCTTTGCAACTCACAGTTGCGGTTTGCCACACAAATCGCACATATATGGTTGCGCTCGGCGAAGAAAAGCTCAAGCGTCATCTTGCGGTAGTTAAGCAGCCTCTCAGAATTGGTTGTGACCTCCATACCCTCCCAGATATAGGTGGTGCACGATGTGAGAAGTTTAGGCACGCCTTTTATCTCAACAAGGCACATGCGGCACCCCCCATAGTTGGTCAGCCCATCAAGCTGGCATAAGGTTGGTATGCGGATGTTATTCTCACGGGCCACATCGAGTAATGTTTGGTCTTCACGACCAGCTACATCAAGGCCATCTATCTTAAGGGTTTTGACACGGACTTCTGGCCTCATTCTCGCACCTCCAGGATTTCCTCATGCTCGCCGCCCCCTTTGGCATATTGTAACTGGCATACGCCGGCAGGACATTTCTTTTCCTTAATATGCGCTATGTATTCGTCTTTGAAGTAGCGGAGTGTGCTTAAGACTGGGTTTGGAGCTGATTGGCCGAGACCGCACAGGCTTGTACTGCGCACCATGTCGGAGAGGTTTTCCAGCAATATGAGGTCATTCATTGTCGCCGCGCCATTGGTTATTCTCTCTAAGATGCCGTGCATCTGGACGGTGCCAACGCGGCAGGGAATGCACTTGCCGCACGACTCGGATTTGCTAAAACTCATGAAGTACTTGGCTACATCGACCATGCAGGAGGTCTCATCCATGACGATCATGCCGCCGGAGCCCATGATAGAGCCGACTTTCACCAGCGATTCGTAGTCGACCGGCAGGTCGATATACTCTTCCGGAATAGTGCCGCCGGATGGGCCACCGGTCTGCACCGCTTTTAGATTACGCCCTTCAGGGATGCCGCCTCCAAGATCATAGATGATCTCGCGAAGCGTCATACCGAGCGGCACCTCGATAAGACCCACATTATTAACCTTACCAACTAGGGCAAATACCTTGGTGCCTTTGCTCTTTTCAGTGCCGATGCTCGCGAACCAGTCACCGCCGTTTCGTATGATAGGGGCTATGTTAGCAAAAGTCTCGACGTTATTTATAAGAGTGGGTTTTCCCCAAAGTCCACGCTCAGAGGGGTAGGGAGGTCGTGGATGGGGTACGCCCCGGTGACCCTCGATTGAGGATATAAGCGCCGTCTCCTCACCAGTCACATAAGCGCCTGCACCGTAGCGCAGCTGGATGTCAAAGCTGAATCGTGTGCCGCCGATGTTTTGTCCAAGAAGCCCTTTCTTCTCCGCCTGTTTTATCGCAGTTCTGAGTCGCTCTATGGCCAGTGGGTACTCGGCTCTCACATAGATGAAACCATGGTTGGCGCCAATTGCATAAGCGCCGATAACCATCCCCTCGATTATCTGATGCGGATTACTCTCCATGATACTTCGGTCCATATATGCTCCAGGGTCTCCTTCATCGGCGTTGCAGATAACGTATTTATCTCCGTTGCTTTGCGCTTTGGCAACAGTGCTCCATTTTAAGCCAGTCGGGTAGCCGGCACCGCCACGTCCGCGCAGGCCGCTCCGCGCTACCTGGTCTATAATCTCAGCAGGGGTCATCTCGATTAATGCGTTGAGCATTGGCTCGTAGCCGCCGACGGCGATATAGTCTTCTATGCGCTCTGGGTCTATGTTGCCGGAATGTTCGAGAACGATTTTATGCTGCCGTTTGAAAAACGGCGTTTCCATCGAGCGCTTCAGTTCCTTAGTCGGTGCTTTGTCCAGGTTTTTGATAATAGTTTTAGCCTTATCCGGACTGACGCCCTGGTATAGCACCCGTGTTGTCTCTGCAATAACGATTGGCCCTTTCGAACAAAGGCCGACACAGCCGACTCTTTTGATGAGCACTTCATCTTCAATTCCACGCTCAGAGACCTCTTTTTCCAGCGCCTCTTTAACCTTGTCACTGCGAAGCGACACGCAACCGGAGGCCATGCAGACATTTACCGTGTGCCTGTACTTTTGTTTGCGCTCTTGTTCGGTCTTTCTTATCTTACGAAGCTCTTCGCGTGTCACCGATGGTCACCCCCTCTATGATAGGATTTTGGGCTGCGGGACCTTCCTCTGGCATAGTTGGAGTACCCCTTGGTGGCTTACCGCCGGTATCTTCTGCTATAGAAGTCCACTCTTTCACGCGTCTTTTTAGCTCATCAGTGCTTATTTTGCCGACCACTTCGCCATCAAAAATGGCGATTGGGGCAAGGCCACAAGAGCCGATACACCTGGCGGTAACAACGGACACTTTGTTGTCTGCGCTTGTCTCGCCCGGCTTTGCTCCGGTGATATCCTCAACAGCTCTCAGAAGGTCATCAGCACCTTTGATATAGCACGCGGTTCCGGTGCACACGATGCAGGTATGCTCGCCCTGGGGTTTTAGCGTGAAGAAGTGGTAAAAAGTTGCGACACCATAAACCTCACTTAATGGTACACGCAGCGACGTGGCCACGTACTTCATGATATCCTCGTCAAGATATCCAAACGTCTCTTGAGCAGTATGGAGTGTCTGTATGAGGGCATAGGGTTCGTATCCATAGCTTCGCATTGTTCTCTCGACCATCTTCCACCTCCGGTCACCTGGAGGTGGGGATGGCTTCTCCAGAGCCATCAAGGGCACCGTCCTTTCAACTATCTTGTATATGATAGATATGGCTTTCATTACCCGAACGGGACATGAATTATTACCGGAATGCGCAGATGAAAAACTTTTCGCACTCTGTTAATGCAGGGTAATATTTACCCTTTTTAAATTTCTCAAGGTGGGAAATGAATTTCTTATGAAATTCGAGTTTTTAGAACATCCGTCTGACCTATTAATCAAGGCGGTCGGTAAGACCGAGAAAGAGGTATTTGAAGCAATGATGCAGGGTGTCGCTGCTTACTTAAGTGGCGAAACTAAAATTGAAGCTGAGCCTTTAGCAAAGGAACAGGCTTATAGTGTAGAGATAAAAGGCGATGGATATTTAAACCTGCTAATCAAATTCTTGAACGAGATACTGTACCTGACTGAGACAGAGAGAAAGATATTTACAAAAGCAGAGTTCGAGGAGCTGACAGAGACATCCCTGAAAGCGAAAGTTTACGGATTCGAAGGCGAATTTGTGGAGCAGATAAAAGGTGCGACATACAGGTCTTCTTTTGAGAAAACTCCGGAAGGATATGAGGCAAGGGTAGTATTCGATGTCTAATACAGTCCAAAAACAGGATTTAAAGCAAATAGGAAATTATCTGTATGAGATTCCTAAAACGTTTAGACCCGACATGAAAGTTCCTGCTAGGTTTTATTCGACTCCTGGTTTTATAGAAAAGTTGCTTGAGGAAAGAGCAATAGAGCAGCTAATCAACACAGCGACTCTTGATGGCGTTTATAAATACGTTGTGGCAATGGCGGATATCCATGAGGGCTATGGATTTCCTATAGGCGGGGTGGTGGCGGTTGATAAGACAAGGGGAGTAATTTCACCGGGAGGTGTTGGCTATGATATCAACTGCGGGGTAAGGCTGCTTAAAACGGGCTTAACGGTGGAAGAATTAAACGCCAGAAAAATAGACCTGATGGAAGAGATTTTTAAGACTGTACCAGCAGGGCTTGCAAGCAAAAGCGCCGTAAAAATATCATTTGAGGAGCTTGATAAATTCTTGGAAGGGGGTGCCGAATACGCAGCACAGAAAGGTTTTGGGACTGTAAAAGATCTAGAAAATATAGAAGAAAACGGCAGGCTGAGGATCGCCGATTCTGGCAAAGTAAGCGATAGGGCAAAGAAGAGGGGCAGGGACCAGCTTGGAACCCTGGGTTCAGGAAACCACTTTTTAGAGATTCAGCGTGTAACAGACATTTTTGATAAAGAGGTGGCGGATAAGCTGAACATCCAACAAGATGAAGTTTTTGTGATGATTCACACCGGTTCTCGGGGTCTGGGCCATCAGGTAGCATCCGATTATATCGAGATAATGCGCGCGGCAATGAAGAAATATAATATAAAAGTTCCCGACCCTGAGCTGGTTTCGGCACCTTTTAACTCGGAAGAAGGACAGGATTACTTTAAGGCAATGGCCGCAGCTGCAAATTTTGCCTGGGCAAATAGGCAGATAATTATGGAGAAGACAAGGCGGGCTTTCAATAGAACCTTAAGGATTCCCAAGGAGCAGATATACTTGATTTACGATGTAGCCCATAACATTGCAAAAGTAGAGGGTAATTTAATTGTCCATAGGAAGGGAGCTACAAGGGCTTTTGGCCCCGGTAACTCAAATATACCGCCGGTTTATAGAGATATCGGTCAGCCCGTTATTATCCCGGGAAGCATGGGAACTGCTTCATACCTGATGCTGGGAACAAAGAAGGCCGAAGAAGAGACGTTTGGCTCTGCGGCACATGGCGCCGGTAGGGCATTGAGTAGGCACAAAGCCAAACGTATAGTTAGGGGAGAAGAGTTAAGAACGGAGCTAGAAAAAGAAGGAATCGCCGTATTCTCTACAAGCAATGTAGGTTTAGCCGAAGAGGCTCCGGTTGCCTATAAAAACATAGATGAGGTGGCAAATATTACCGCTGAGACAGGTATAGCCAAAAAGGTTGTGCGACTTAAACCCATAGGCGTCGTTAAGGGATAAACTTCATCGGCCTATATTATAATGCATATCGAATACATATATTGCTGCGCATTTAAGTCCTTATTTAAGATTAACTTCAAAACAATCTACCACAACAATGTTGCCTGTTGAACTGGCGTTCTTCTTTGATGTTACCTCAACCTTTACAGTGTGAGTCCCATATGGGAGGTTTTCTTTTACGTAAACAGGACTCTGGAACTTAATGGTTGGTGAGTAAAGATCAACCTCACGGTCAAAGACGCCATCAAGGTATACCTTTGCGATGCCGCAGTTTGGTGCAACAGCCGAATACCAGGTAACCGAATTGCCGGTAAAGGTAAACGTTGCGGTGGCTGGTTTGGTATAGTCAGTTGAATATTTATAGGCACTGCCGGAGGCGTTCTGGCTGCTTGCCAACGACCAAGTCCCCGTATAAACGATTGATGTGCTTGGTTCTTCAAATCTTGTCCCGCTTGGAGTTGCAACAGATATGGCGTTTGAGTAACCCGACATATTGCCGGCTGCATCATATGCACGCACGCGGTAGTAGTAAGCATGGCCAGGCAGGACTGTTAAATCCTTATATGAAGGTGTTACAGAGGATCCTATCTCAACGAAATCTGCTTCATCTGTGCTCCTTTCGATCTTATATCCAATAACACCAACGTTATCTGTTGAGATTGCCCATGATAGATTGATTTCATTAGCGGAATTAACGGTAGCGGACAACCCTGTGGGCACTGTAGGTGCCTGCTCATCGGGTGTGGTAACGTTCGCAATATTTGAATAGCCAGATAAATTTTCAAAGGCATCGTAAGCGCGCACCCTATAATAGTAGGTTATAGCCGAGGTGGTTGAGTTATCCTGATATGAGTTAGTCGTAGATGTGCCAATCTCTGTAAAGTTTGCTCCATCGGTTGAACGCTCTATCCTATATCCCGCAACAGACACATTATCTACAGAAGCATCCCAGGTCAAGCTTACCTGTGTAGAGGAGATTGCTGTGGCCGTAAGGTTGGCAGGTGCTGTTGGCGGCTGGTTATCATGTATAACAACGCCTGAAACTACCCTTGTTCGAGCAGTCGGCATAGGTGTTTTAGTCTCCCATACAAGAGGAGTGGATTCCAGGTTTGCAGCTTCATTTATATTGTAGTACGTCAGTGGGGGGATGTTTTCGTCTCCTCCAACAACATATAGATAACCGTTGACTGCTTCAACGGCTGGTCCGGACCTCGTTGTTGGCAGAAAACCAAGCGATTTCCAGGTATCGGTTGCAGGATCGTATTCCTGAATTTGCGATATTGCAGTTACGACATATATCTTTCCGTTTAATACGGTTGCTTTACCTGCCGCGGCCGTCTGCATAGGGCTTTTTGAGACGAAAGTGTTTGAGGCAGGGTCATATTCCCAGCAGTCATTAGTTGCCTTACCGCTGCTGTCATAACCGCCCATTATATATATTTTACCTCCAACCTGGGCAACGGCCGGCAAATCTCGTGATGCCGGGAGGTCTGCTTTATTGATACTTACATTGGTATCTAAGTCGTATTCTTCAATCGAATAAAGCGCATTTGATCCGGGTTTTCCGCTTGTTGTTGTACCCCCGATAACATATATTTTATTGTTGAGAAGCGCAGAACCTGCCCTGTAGCGGGCGGTGTTTATTCTACCAATGATCGTGCTTGACCCATCATCTGTATTGTAGGCAAGGATGGTGCTAGTGACATCGGTTGTTGCAGTACCGCCTGTTTTGTTTTTACCGCTAATAACGTAAATAATGTTGTTTAGCGTAACACTACTGGCTGAGCCTCTCGGTTCGCTCAGAGGAGGCATTGTCGTCCAGCTATTGGTTTCAGGGTTATACATTTCTACTGTGCTTAGAAGGTTAGAGGCGTCGTTGCCCCCTAAGACATAAATCCTGGCGCCAGTGGTTGCTGCATATGCCGGGGTGGGTATATTCGGTGAAAAAGGAAAGCTCGGTATGGAGCTAAATACCATTGCTGCTATAAGTAAAAGAGTTACAAATTTACGCCGTTTTAACATTATGACCACTCCCTAAGCAGCTGGCGTCATTTGCGGATATTACCCTTTTCCTCTATGGATTAGCTATTCGTAAGTTACAAATAGCTTAACTTACGCATTTTCCATTATGTGAGGATTGCCTTGCAATCATAGTACTTCAAGCAAGGAATAAAGGTAATACCAGTATCTAACATTATATGGCATAACTTAGCAAAAAAGCGCCTGGTTTGCAATAGTCAGATGAATATTAATGCGTTAGTTACAGTTAGTTATAGTTGCATGCCCAACTAAAACTTGTAGATTAGCACACTACCGTGGCTATCGGGCACCCAAAGATCGCGGTTTGTAGAATCATATTGAGCATAGCCGTTTATATCAACAGCAAACGCTTCAACTGCTTTTCCTGCCTTAAGGTCTACTATTGTGGCTATACTTTGCTTGTTTTCTGAAGCTATTAGGCGGTATCTGGTTTCATCTACAATCAACTGGTCTATCTTTCTGCCGGTATCAATCTTCTTTTCCCTTTTAAGGGATATGCCGTTTAGGATGGTGATAATCCCGTTCTTTTTGCAGGTGACGTATACTTTGGAGTTGACATCGTCGGCCCTTACTATTGCAGGGTTTTCTATTTCTTCAAAGGCTGGTTTTCCAAAAGAGCCGTTATTAAGCCTTACAGCTGCAATTTTATTTTCCTTAGGCATGGTAAGGTAAAGGGTTTTGTTTTTAGCGCTATATGCAATATCAGAAATAGAGGAGCCCAACTTTACTTCGCCAATATATGTTTTGGACGGCGGATTTATTGCGATAACGGTGTTTGCATTTTCTGAAAGCGCAAAGATTATGCTTCCTTTAGAATCTACCAGGAGTTTCTTTGCCGATTTTTGCATCTTAAGGATTGGATTGAGTTTTTTTCTTGCTATATCGATTGAATATAGCATATTAGAATTTTTTGAACAGGCAAAAATGGTATTGGCGCTTTCGGCATAAGCTATGCCGCTCAACCCCTCATCGAGCTGGAAGGCATAGGTTTGGTTATTATTCTTCCGGTTTTTTAAAACAATCTGATTGATTTGGCTATTAAGGATAAATATATCATCTGTCTTTTTATTAAGCCCAAGCCAAGTTGGACTAAAACCTATCTTTATCTCTTCGGGTTTAGACTTATATGGTTTTGCTTTTAGAGGCACTGCTTTTCCGCTACAGCCTGCAACTAAAGCTAATGCGAGAACAAAAGACACTATGTGCAAGAAGACTATACTATATGCGTTTTGGGGAACTTTACCGTGCTTCTTACTTGAATTTGGGTAAGCAGTGTCATCGTGATAGATCCGCATGTTGCCTCCTGTTCAACTTTTTAGTCGACGCTGCTGGTCACATAATCTCACGCTTGGTAGCTGGATATTAGCACATATGAACATTGGCAGCAATGATAATTTGCGTTGTAAATATAAGCCATTTTGCCTTCTAATTTAAAGCAGATGATCTGCTTTTTAGTTTGTTTAAATCGAAATAAAACAATTGGCGTAGAAACAATATTCTGTCTGGTGCAGTTAAGGATATAGAGAGCGCTTGCACATATATAGATTTGTTAACAGAAGCTGTTTTGCTTGGTAAGCAACCCATTGTAGCTTGAAACCGGCGATTAAGAGTATTAAGGTATGGTGAAGTTCGTTTCGGATTTACCTTTAGAGCTTAAGGAAGGACGGTGCGATATGTTGTATGTTAGCAAAAGAAGTAAAAGAGCATCTGTAATTTTACTGGCCCTAACTTTCTTTTTCATCCTATCAATGCCGGCTGCGGTATTGGGCACATCGAGGCAGCAAGATGGGCTTTTTGCAGAGGTCAATACATATCGCCAGAAGAATGGCAGAGCGGTTCTTAAAAGAGATGCCGATCTTGAGCGCAGGGCACAGGAGTTTGCCCAGGACATGGCAAACCGTGATTATTTTTCACACACTTCTCCTGATGGCGCTACGTTTAGTGTAAGAATTGCTGGCTATGAAGGTGCAGCCGCTGAGAATATTGCCGCAGGGCAAACTAGCGCAGTGGCAGTTGTTCAAGCGTGGTCAACGTCGCAGGGGCATAATGCCAACATGCTTAACTTAAATTACAGGGCGATGGGTGTGGGTTATGCATATAACGCACAGTCGACCTATAAACATTATTGGGTTCTGATATTGGGATCAAAAGACGTTGCAGGCCAGTCATATAAGCCTACACATGACCAACTTGCTAAATCGCAACCAGCTGAAATATCTAAATCCGTGCAACCACAATCAAAGCAGTCAAAAATAACGCAAACCGTTAAGCAACCGGCTCCGATCAAACCCACGCCGGCTACACCAGGTAGAAAAGCGCCGGAGCCGGTAGAGACAAAGCCATGCAACCCAAAAAAGCCTGGGTCTAATGTGATAGAGCAACAAACATCCCGAATGCAGGAGGCACCCAGGACACATCAGGGCAACCCAAATCTTGTTGAGCCTGTTAAGACAATCCAACCACCCGATCCGGCTTCTGAAGATATGCATAGAAGAGTATTGCAGCAGATAAGAGAACTCATCGCCTTGCTTTCCCGGTGCCTGTCACCGCTCAGGTTCGCTGCCTGGTAAGATAGCGGCTATAGTCGCAAAAAGTGTGCGTTTGAGAAATTATATTTATCAAAAAGTTAAGATAAGCCAGCTATTACTGTGGATGGCAGCAAGCGCGCTTATTGTCACAACTGTGCTTCCTAAAATACCTCGACCCATCGATCGAGCTCATAGTAATAGAGCTCATAGTAATAGAGCTCATAGTAATAGAGTCGTTTGCATCTCATGAGAGCGTCTAATAGAATGTAGGCAGCAGCGTGTATCTTAAGCTGCTAGCGTCGCTATGTAAAAGGAGAGATGATTTGAAAGAAGATTTAGTGACCGCAGGCGAGAAAATGGTAACTGTGCCTAAAGGTTTTGCCAAATTATACAGCGATTTCATTGAGTGGCTACCAATATTGATAGAGGTGCTCGTTGTATTAATTGTTTTCATAATTGTTGCACGCACAGTGAGAAGGGTTGTAAGAAAGGCGATGGCAAGGACGAGTACCGACGGGCACGTCGATATCCTGGTGGCTCAAATCGCCTACATCGGGACGCTATCAGTTGGTATCATAGTGGCGCTTAGTTTTGTAAGCACAAACCTCTCTGCGCTGTTTACAGGGCTTGGTGTGGCCGGTTTTGCAGTTGGTTTTGCGATGAAAGACATCCTTGGGAACTTTCTGTCCGGGATAATCCTCTTGATACAGCGCCCGTTCACAATAGGGGATAATGTTGTCATCGGTGATGTGGAAGGGACGGTTACAAATATAAGGATAAGAGACACACAGATCGAAACATATGATGGCCGGCTTATTTATATCCCAAACAATGCTCTGTCAACCAGCAACATCATTAACCTCACTGCGTTGCCCAAAAGGCGGGTTGATGTAAACGTTGGTATCTCGTATGCAGCCGATATTGGAACTGCTATGCGGGTTTGTCTTGATGCCGTGCGCAATATAAAGGGTGCGGTTTTAGAGCCGGCCCCCGAGGTTCTTGTTACAGGGTTTGCCGACAGCTCGGTCATGCTTCAGGTACGGGTATGGGTCGACTGGCAAGAGGATGGTTTCCTGCAGATAAAGTCGGAGGCGCATAAAGCAGTTAAAGAAGCTCTCGATAACGCCGGTATAGAGATACCTTATCCGGTACGCACGGTTTACCTTCGCGAGCTGGGCAAGGCTAAGAGCTATGAAATCGGGTCGGAAATCAAAGACCTTACCTGATAAAACCTTACCTGATATTTGAGATTGTTTCCAGTTAAGGATGAAGTTAACGTTTCAGTTAAGGCAACATAGTTGGTAAACTCTCAGTAAATCGTAGGGAAATTTTTAGGGTGCTTATAGGGTAAATAATAGAAGGGATGCGGGTTAAATACCCATAGCATTTCCCTTATCCTTTAATCCTTTTTAGGAAGGTAAGCGTCTCTATATGATAAGTCTGCGGAAATAAATCAACCAGCATAATTGAGTCGATATAGTATCCTGCGGATAGCTTCTTTAGGTCGCGGGCAAGAGTTGATGGGTTGCACGATACATAGACGATTTGTTCTGGCTTTGCTTTAAGCAGACCCCCGGTAACCTTATCTGCAAGGCCGCTCCGCGGCGGGTCAAGGATTACTATATCAAACGGCCCATAGTTGCTCATGTTATAGTTCTCAACAGGCATGTTAAAGAACCTGACGTTTCTGATATGGTTGAGCCGAAGATTTCGCTCCCCATCTTCGACCGCCGATTTCTGATTCTCGATTGCGATGACTTCTTTTGCCTCGGTTGCCAAAGGAAGTGCGAAATTTCCTGCGCCCGAATATAAATCGAGAACTCTCTTTCCTTGCAGCGGACGCAAAGTTTCTTTGACGAAGCTTACCATGATTTGGTTTAGTCTCCAGTTGGCCTGGAAGAAGCTAGCCGGCGAGATTGTATAGGTGATTTCGTCCAGGTAAAGGACGAGCGAATCTCTGCCATACTTTAAACGGCCTGCAGGAGCGGTCCCTTGGGTTTCAATAATTACGCCTTCAAGACCTGTATCAAGCAACATAACGGCAAGTTCATTCCAGAATCCCTCATGCGCTTTAGTTTTGGGTTTTACCTTAAGGAGAGCAAAAGATCCGTTGCCGTAAGAGAGGTGAAGCTCGGCGATGGTTTGGAACTTGTCCGGGTTGCCATGGACCGCCTTATGGACCTTCCTTAAAACATCGTTTAACTCGTTAATCAGAAGAGGTGAGTAGTCGGTATCGGCTATCTCGTTTGTTCGCTCCTTGTAGAAACCGATCTTACCATCACCCAGCTTAAGTTGAGCCCTGTATCTGTAGTTCCAGATATTGTTCTTTAAGATTATGGGGTCAGAAAGTTTTGTCTCAATACCGCCGACTCGCCGCAGCGAGTCCAGGAGGACTTCTTCTTTTATCGCGACCTGCCGCTCGTATGCGATATAGTCAAGCTGGCAGCCTATACAGCGTGGGTTTGGTTCTATCCTATCCGGGGATGGGTCAATAACGGCGATAACATCTGCGAGATAGTAGTCCTTTTTCTCCTCATATAAGCTCACCTGGACCTTCTCATCCGGTATTGCACCCCGGATAAAAACTACCTTTGACCGTCGCTTACCAGATTCTGGCGCTGTTTCTTGGGGCATGCGTCCGAGAGTGTATCCACCGTATATGGGTGGACCGGCCTTTATGATGGCGATTCTAGGTAGGAAAGATCCCTCTTTATATTTATTATCTTGCGTTTGTTTGTAAATGTTTTATCACCTCATTGATTTATCCCCAAATAAAGGAAAGAATAAAGCAATAGTTTTAGAGTCTGATATACTTAATTCTAGTTCCAATTAGAATTCTGATTTAGAATTCAGTATATCGTTAGTGTTAAGTGGGTCAAAGCTGTCAGGAGGAAATGCCTATGATTATTACTACAACGCCGTCTGTTCAAGGGCGGGAAGTATCCGAGTATCTTGGGATAGTTGCCGGCGAGGCCATCATGGGAGCGAATATATTTAGAGATGTCTTCGCATCGATAAGGGATATAGTGGGCGGACGCTCAGCAGCGTATGAGCGCGAGCTAAATAATGCAAGAGAGATAGCGATTAATGAGATGTCCGAGAAAGCTGCAAGTATAGGGGCCGATGCAGTGATCGGAGTCGATCTTGACTATGAGGTGCTGGGCCAGACACAGGGCATGCTTATGGTCAGCGCTAGTGGCACTGCCGTCAAGCTAAAGTAGTGTAACTAAAGTAGGCAGCCCTTCGGCAGAGTTTATTCTAAGCAAAACAAAGGGACCGGGCAAGCCCTTTAGGGCTACTAAACTAAAAATCATAGTGCATCTTTTTAAGGCTACCAGGCAGTGCTAAAGCCCTGCACTGCATTTTATTGCTTATTATTGATTATTTTTATTCTTGCGCAGCCGGTTGAGTCGCTCTTTAATGTTCTTCTCGTATCCATTATCGGTTGGGCGGTAGTATATCTTGCCTTTTAAGCCCTCAGGTAGGTATGTCTCTTCGACATAGTTTCCAGCGTAATTGTGTGGGTATTTGTATGCTTTGCCATGGCCAAGTTTTTTTGCTATGGAAGTTGGAGCGTTTCTTAAATGATTTGGTATCGGCTCAACCCGCTTTTTCTGCACATCTGCAGTAGCATCAAATATGGCTGTCTTAGCAGCATTTGATTTTGGCGCACTTGCTAGGTAAGTCGTACACTGTGAAAGCGTAATTTTAGCCTCAGGAAGTCCAACGAAGTTTAGTGCGTCTACCGTTGCCGTGGCAAGCATAAGGGCATGCGGATCAGCGTTTCCGATATCTTCTGACGCAAAGATGACCAGACGGCGTGCGATAAATTTCGGATCCTCACCGCTCTCAAGCATCCTGGCCAGGTAGTATACAGCTGCGTCAGGATCGCTTCCCCGCATGCTTTTTATAAAAGCACTTATAGTGTCATAGTGCGCGTCTCCTGCTCGGTCGTATTGAAGCTGTTTTTTATTGATGACACTCTCGGCTATCTTCAGAGTTATTATGTTACCATCACCTTCAGCCGTATCTTTTGCAAGGCTGTTTGCCGCGATCTCAAGGGCAGTGAGAGCGACCCGGGCATCGCCGTTCGCATTCTTTGCTATGTGGGTAAGGGCGCTGTCTTCGATTTCAATCCCAAGTTTGCCTAGCCCTCGTTCTTTGTCTCTGATCGCTCTTTTTAGTATCTCTGTGATATCTTCATCGGTTAACTGCTCAAGCCTGAAAAGACGGGATCGTGAAAGGATAGGAGCATTGACTTCAAAGCCCGGGTTTTCAGTAGTAGCGCCTATCAACACGATGGTGCCGGCTTCGATATGCGGTAGGAAGGCATCCTGCTGCACCTTGTTGAAGCGGTGTATTTCGTCAACAAATAGAATGGTTTGTTTTGCCTCAAGCTTTCTTCTGTCAGCTGCATCTTTAATTACTTTTCGTATGTCAGAAATACCGCTTGTTACTGCAGAGAACTCAACAAAGTGTGCGCTTGTCATAGCGGCGATTATCCGGGCAATAGTCGTCTTGCCGCTGCCCGGTGGCCCCCAAAGAATCATAGATGGCAGCATGTCGCTTGAGATAATCTTGCGCAGCAAACCATCTTCCCCCAATAGTTCATTCTGCCCAACAAACTCACTAAGGGTTCTTGGGCGCATCCTCTCGGCAAGCGGAATATGCGAAATGTCATTTACGGAAAACAAAGTATCCATGCCTGAAATTGTAGTGTTAAAGCTACGAAAATACCAGAACATATAATGAAGGTATCGCAGGTTTGGAGATAGAATTCATTTTGCATGTCTAGATATCAAGACCTAATCCGGAGGATTATATGGACCTTAGGCAGAAACAATTCTTCGCAGTAATAGTTATGGTAATGGTGGCATTTGGGCTTATTTGGTTTCTACGGCCACCTGCCGAGTTGACCGAGCTTAACAGGGTGATCGAAAAATCCGATCTGTTGTCGGTTTATAGCGGTGATATGGTAAAGCGAAAATTTATCGAGGCTTATGACCGTGACGACGCGATATTTCACGAGATAAAATCAGCAATGGCGTCGGTGACAAGATTCGGTAAGCCCTGACGATGACTCCAGGGTTATACTCTTCGCTGGTACAGCGGAGATGAGCGGCTGGCCGAGATTTTCATCCATGAAGATTCCGGTTTGATGCAGATAACCTATATAAGAGGTACAAAGTTAAAGCATTCGCAGCAAGAGAGAATGTTCGTACCAAAAAATATGCTTGAGCTTATTAAGTGTGCAGCAACCAAAGGTTTGAATTAGATATAGCCCTGTGGTTGCAGAACTAACCCATTGCTAATAGAAAAATTTATGGCAAGGATGTTTAAGGAATTCTCAATCGGGAATATAAACAACAGAGAGCTGAAGGGCAAACGGAAGGAATAAAAAGGTAATCCTGTGAAAGACCCGCCAAGGTGCGGGTCCTTTCCTATATGGATAACTGATAGCAGGGTATTATAATAATGTAAATGCCAATCATCTAACCAAAGGAAGCGCATGAAATTAATAAAGAAAGTTGCGGTTAGCATTGTTGCTGCGGTGCTGCTTATTATAGTAGGCTTCCTTGCAGTACATGGATTTGAAATCAGGAAATACCGGATAGTCCATGGTAATAATCCAGTTGAAGAACAGGCGAAAAGGGCAGTTGATCCAGATGAAGAAGCGCAGAAGATTAAGCCAAGTTCAGAGCTGGCGCAGTTTTTTAGTGAGGTCAAAAGCGCAGAACGCATTATCTTTATCGAAAGCACCGAGACTCCAACCGACGAGCGTGACCTGCATCCGGTTAGCGTTTTTGATGTGACCGAGCCAATGTACTGGAAGGTGATGGATGCTGTCGTATCGGCATCGATAGGGGATCCTGTTAATGAACAGGGCGGGAACAAGATTTACGTGATGCGTTGGTATAAGAAATACAAAAAGTTGGCCGAGGCCGTAATAAACACAAGAACCGGAGAGCTGGAAATTCGGTATCCGGAGAAAATAACTGGCAAAGAGGCCTTCAAGAATTCCCTGACAAAAAGCGAAACGAGACCCTACAGCAAGAAACTGTATATCAAAATGCCAAAACTGGGCGTTATTGCCGAGGCCGCAGAGTTTTACCAAAAAGGCCAAAACCTCCCGGAAGAAAAACCGCCCGTCAGAGAGATCTGACTTATGATACCGACTGTTTGATCTAACTGATTGTTTGTTGTATAGAACATACGTATCCTTACCAATTAGGCGCTTGGGCATTGCCCTTACTGGTATAATTGAACAGGATAAATAATTAAGAACGAGCACATCAAACAAGAAAGAGAAAATGAAATGCACGAAGACAAGATAATAATCCGCGGTGCGCGAGAGCACAATTTAAAGAATATCAACCTTGAATTACCAAGGAATAAGCTTATCGTTATGACGGGCTTGAGTGGCTCAGGCAAGTCGTCTTTAGCGATAGACACAATCTATGCCGAGGGGCAGCGCCGATATGTCGAATCGCTATCGGCATATGCCAGGCAATTTCTGGGCCAGATGGATAAGCCCGATGTCGATCACATCTATGGGCTATCTCCTGCTATCTGCATCGACCAGAAATCAACGTCTAAAAATCCGAGGTCAACTGTAGGTACTATCACTGAGATCTACGACTACCTGCGTCTGCTTTATGCGAGGATAGGCATTCCGCATTGCCCGAACTGTGGCAAGCCAATAGCGCAGCAGACATCGCAGCAGATAATCGAACAAGTGATGAGGTTTGAGGGTGGCACCAAGCTGCAGGTGCTCGCCCCAGTTGTTCGTGGGCGCAAAGGTGAGTACCGCGAGCTCTTTGAGCGGCTGCGCAAGGATGGTTTTGCCAGGGTTCAGGTTGATGGTAAAGTGTATAACCTGGAAGAGGATATAAAGCTTGATAAGAAAGAGCGCCATGACATTGACGTAGTAGTCGATAGGATAGTCATGAAAGATGGGGTGCAGCGCAGGCTTGCCGACTCGGTCGAGACCGCATTAAACCTAGGCGAAGGTATCGTGTCTATCCAGGTAATCGGTGGTGAAAGGCAGGATTTTAGCACGCACTTTGCCTGTATCGATTGTGGAATAAGTTTTGAAGACCTCGAGCCCAGAATGTTCTCGTTTAATAATCCTTATGGGGCATGCCGTGAATGCTCTGGTCTTGGCACTAAGATGGTTGTCGATCCGGAGCTTGTAATCCCGGATGAGAACTTAAGCATAAATGAGGGTGCAATTCACCCGTTTTATTACACGCGCGTCGATTTTTATCCCAAGATAATTAGAGCGGTATGCGAAGAATACGACATTGACATGGATACGCCGTGGAAGGATTTGCCTGAGCAGGCACGCAGGGTATTGCTGCTTGGTACCGATGGCCGGCAGATTTATGTTAGATATCGCAGCCTTACCGGCCGGGTACGGAGTTACCACACTGCGTTCGATGGTGTTTTAAAGAATCTTGCACGCCGTTATCGCGAATCCGATAGCGAGTATCTGCGCGAGCAGATATCCCAATACATGGCAATGAGGCCATGCCCGGCCTGCAACGGGGCACGGCTTAAGCCAGAAAGCTTGGCGGTTAGAATAGGCGGGCTTAACATACACGAGCTAAGCGAGATGTCGTCAAAAGACGCACTTAGTTTTATAAATCAGCTTGTTCTTTCCAACCGAGAGCAGATGATAGCCCACCGTATCCTAAAAGAAGTACGCGAGCGCCTAAAGTTCTTGATTGATGTTGGGCTTGACTATCTAACGATTAACAGGTCATCGGCATCGCTATCAGGCGGTGAAGCGCAGCGCATACGCCTTGCAACTCAAATAGGCTCAGGGTTAGTTGGAGTGCTTTATGTGCTGGATGAGCCGAGCATCGGTCTGCACCAACGCGATAACAAAAGGCTGATACAAACGCTTAAGCGACTGCGAGACCTTGGAAACACGCTAATAGTCGTCGAGCACGATGAGGAGACGATGGTTGAAGCGGACTATATTGTAGATATCGGACCGATGGCTGGGGAACACGGCGGTCGAGTCGTTGCTACCGGCACAATCGAAGATATCAAGGCAAATCCGCAGTCGATAACAGGTCAGTACTTAAGCGGGAAGCGTAGCATAGATATTCCTAAGAACAGGCGAGCGCCGGGAAATGCATGGTTGCGCATCAAAGGTGCGAGCGAGCATAACTTAAAAAATATCGACGTAGATATACCAATCGGGCTCTTTGTATGCGTAACCGGCGTTTCCGGCTCAGGTAAGAGCACCCTGGTGACCGATATCCTCTCAAAGGCGTTGGCCAGGAGGTTTTATCGCTCAAGGGAATTGCCGGGGAAGCACGAAAAAATAGAAGGTCTTGAGTATATCGACAAGGCAATAGAGATAGACCAATCTCCAATTGGCCGCACACCAAGGTCAAACCCGGCTACTTACGTAAAGCTCTTTGACGATATACGCGCTTTATTCAGCCAGGTTCCTGAATCACAGGTCAGGGGATACAAGCCCGGACGGTTCAGCTTCAACGTAAGGGGTGGCCGTTGTGAGGCATGCAGCGGTGACGGCACGATAAAGATAGAGATGCATTTTCTGCCCGATATATATATCCCATGCGAGGTTTGCAAAGGAGCACGATACAACAGCGAGACTCTCGAAGTAAAATATAAGGGTAAAAGCATAGCAGATGTCCTTGATATGTCGGCCGAAGAGGCCCTTGCCTTTTTTGAAAATGTGCCAAAAATAAAGCGAAAGCTTCAAACGCTTTTCGACGTGGGCTTGGGATACATAAAACTTGGCCAGCCCGCGCCAACCTTATCCGGAGGCGAGGCGCAAAGAGTAAAGCTTGCGGCTGAACTTTGCAAGGTTGCAACAGGCAAAACTTTCTATATATTGGATGAGCCGACAACCGGCCTGCACTTCGCAGATGTCCAAAAGCTTTTGGACGTTTTAAACAAATTGGTCGCACAGGGCAATACCGTGTTGGTAATCGAGCACAACCTTGATGTAATAAAAACCGCCGATTGGATAATTGACCTTGGCCCAGAAGGCGGCGATGACGGGGGGTGGGTCATAGCCGCAGGACCGCCTGAGGCAATATCAGAGGTCGAAGCTTCCTACACAGGTCAGTTCCTAAAAAGCCTGCTGAATCGAGGTAAGGTAGCGGTAGGCTAAAGAACAACCCAAAACTTACTCCCTAAACTTTACTATTATACTTTAACGTGTTAAACTATTAAATAGCAAAGCTTTAATAACCATTGGAAATAGCCGATTAGTAAAGCAGCCAAAAGGCCAATAACAAGCGGTCTTTAAGCGCCAATAAAGTGCCAAGGCATTGGCGCTTTAACTGATTGACCTTGGCACATGAGATCTAATCCGGAGGATTATATGCTAAGTATTGCGCTACCAAAAGGAAGTCTGGAAGAGCAAACGCTAATGCTTTTTGCGGAAGCGGATCTTGAGATAAAAAAACACTCGAGAGGATATAATCCCATAATTAACGATCCCAGGATCAGCAAAGTAAAAATACTCAGGCCCCAGGAGATTCCTAAATATGTTGAAGAGGGATATTTCGATCTAGGGATTGGCGGATATGACTGGATAGTGGAATCTGCTGCCGATGTTGTAGAAGTAGCCGATATGCCATACGCAAAGACGGGTGCAGGCGTAATGCGCCTGGTCGTGGCGGTGCCTGAGGCCTCACCAATCAATGATCCGGGAGATATACCGCCAGGTAGCCGTGTAAGCACTGAGCTTCCGAATGTAACAAGAAGATACTTCGAGAAAATAGGGGTTCCGGTAAAAATATCGTTCTCATATGGCGCAACTGAGGCAAAAGTACCTGAACTTGTTGATGTTGTCGTCGACTTAACAGAAACGGGCGAGACCCTGCGACGCAACAGGCTAAAGATTATAGGTACGATCCTGGAATCCACGACCCGTCTTATGGCCAACAAAGATGCCTGGGCAGACCCGGAAAAGAGGCGGGCAATAGAAGAGGTAAAAACACTTCTGCTAGGCGTTATAGAGGCACGCGGTAAGGTCCTCATCAGCATGAATGTCCCTGAGGACAAGCTTGAAGACGTCGTTTCAGTATTGCCGGCTCTTAAGAATCCAACAGTGTCAAAGCTCTATAATTCCAATTACTTTGCTATAGAGACAGTGGTTGAGAAGGCAAGTGTAAATATCCTGATACCTCAGCTAAAAGCCAAGGGTGCGGAAGACATCATCGAGCTTGCGATATCAAAAATAGTGAGATGACATTCGCTTGGCAAGTGCGGCATATCTAAGCTACGCTTTTACCATGCAAACAATTTTTCGTTAAATTTCGTTAAATTATCTCTTGCAAGAAAATGCTAAATAGTGTAAAACTAACACAAAATCTGTTTGGTATGTCAGCCTCTTTAGCGGGCACCCAACCAACCAATGGGTGCCCGTTTTTTGGTATTTCTTTCTATTGTTGCTTTATGGCTTTCGATTGAAAGACATGGAGATAGTGCAGGGTTTTAGCCAAGCCTAGTAGTGGCTAAGCAAAGTAGTGCATGGCTTTGGCTCTACCTGGCTTAAAATGCCAATGTTTTGAAGCAGCAAAGCACCGATGTCTGTGTTTTAGTACTGCAGAGTACCGCAATTACTCATAACTATAGTACTATAGTTAATTTCGGAAGATTACGGTAAAAATAGCTGCTATAGCAGAGGAGCGTAATTGCAGGCACGACCTGAATTATTCATCAGAGATATTGAGCACATACAGGAGCCTTCTCTTGCTTTTGAGGGTCTGCTTGATGAGCCCATGCCGTTTTTTCTGGATAGTGCGCTGGAAATGGAACGATATGGGAGGTACTCCATTATGGGAAGCAGACCTCGAATAGTCGTCAGATCGAAAAACGGCATTACAGAAGTTGTTGCGAGTGGTAGGATAACCCGAAAGAAAACCGACCCTTTCCAAGTTGTTGCCGAGGTCTTAACAGCGTTTGGTATGCTGGATAACGATGAGTTCTCATGGCTACCTTTTACAGGAGGTGCGGTTGGATATCTGGGATACGACTTGAATCGGCAGATTGAGATAATGCCGGATATCGCTGTAGATGACCTTAAAGTCCCTGACCTATACCTTGGTTTTTACACCGAAGCAATAGTTATAGATCACAAAGACAAGAGAACCTATGCGGTCGCATACAATCAAAACAGCAACAAGGCAAGCGAACTGGAGGCAAGGCATAGACTTAACAAACTTATTGCGAAGATAAGACCGGCGGTTAATTCTCCTGCACGGCAGGTCTTACACAGCGGCAAAGTAGCCGCAAATTTAAAATCAAATTTCACCCTTGGGCGGTATAGGCAGATGATAGAGAAAGCGAGACAATATATAAACGAAGGTGAAATATTTCAGGTAAATCTAGCTCAGAGGTTTAGTGTCGACTTGTCAATCGACCATTACGGGCTTTACAAAAGGCTTCGCTTGGCAAATCCAGCCCCATTTGGTGCTTTCTTAGGATATGGGGGTTTCTCAGTGTTAAGCTCATCACCAGAGCGGTTTATGTTCATGAACGACCGCTATGTTGAGACGAGGCCGATAAAGGGTACAAGGCCGCGCTTTGATAACCCGGTTAAAGATAAGTTGTCGATAGAAGAGCTAACAAAGAGCGAGAAAGATGCAGCAGAGCATGTTATGATTGTTGATGTAGAAAGGAACGATTTGGGCAGGGTTTGCGAGCACGGTAGCGTAAGTGTCCCTGAACTAATGGTAGTTGAAAGTTATGAAGCTGTACATCACCTTGTCTCTACCGTGATCGGCAGGCTGAAGCCTGAAGTAGGCCCAATGGATTTGTTTAGAGCAAGCTTTCCCGGCGGTTCGATAAGCGGCGCACCAAAGATCAGGGCCATGGAGATAATAGAAGAGCTTGAGCCTCATCGTAGAAATATATACACAGGCGCGATAGGATATATAAGCACCAATAAAGTTCTCGATACAAGTATTGTTATCCGCACGATAACGGCTCTTGGAAATAGAGCTTATTTGCAAGTAGGAGGGGGCATAGTTGCGGACTCGGACGCCGATGCCGAATATGCCGAAACGCTAGATAAAGCGCGTGCGCTATTTAGCGCACTTGGCTTAAGGGAGGACGAGCTTTAGGTGAAGGTGTACATCAACGGCGAATTTGTTGATGAAAAACATGCATCAGTAAGCGCATTTGACACTAGTTTTTTATACGGAGAAGGGCTTTTTGAAACAATGCGGGCCTATGGCGGGCATATTTTTGCGCTCGAGGATCACCTAAAGAGATTAACCGATTCCGCAAGAGTTTTAGAGATAAAAAATGCGCCCGACAAAGAGAGACTAGCTGACGCGTGCAATAAAACGCTGGATGCAAATAAGCTGGTTGATGCGCGGGTACGTCTGACCTTAACGCGAGGTCCTGTAGGCTCAAACAACCCAACTGTAGTTATTACAGCAACACAATATGACGGCTACGACAAGGCATTTTACGAAAAGGGCATGTCAGCTATTGTTCTAGCCAGCTATCGCATCTCAAACAGCCCGATAGCGAGCATAAAATCGACCAGCTATCTACCATCGGTTCTTGCCAGAAGAAGAGCTAAAGCGGCGGGTTGCAACGAAGCAATTCTTCTCAACGAACAGGGCAACATCACGGAAGGATCGTACACAAATGTTTTTGCTATTAGAGAAGATAAGATATACACCCCGCCTGTTGTAGACGGGCTTCTGCCTGGCATTATGAGGAACCTAGTTATAAAGACGGCAGGTAAAGCTGGATATCTAGTGCTTCAGCGAAGCATCAGCATGCGCGAGCTGCAGGGGATGGAAGAGCTTTTCCTAACCAATACTTTAATGCAAGTTATGCCTCTCACAAGGTTAAACGGTAAGCCTGTTGGAGATGGTAAGCCCGGCCCGATCACCAAGAACATGATGGAGCTGGTCAGCAAAGAAATCATGGCCGCAACTAGTGGTGCAGGGCTTTAGACCTGCTTCGGATTGTGCAGGGCTAAAGCCCTGCATCACTTATGCGTATTGAGCCATATCACGACTTCTGACCCCTTTGCGGCTAATGTGCCGCCTGGAGGGTTCTGCGATCCAACGCAGTCGTAATCCACGGACTTACCATAATCATAGTACTTTTTGCTCACTGTAAATCCAGCATTTAGTAGTTCTTCGGTCGCTTTTTGAGAAGATTTTTTAATAACATCGGGCACCGTGATTTGTTTTTGTTCTTCCTGTGCCGGTGGTGGTTCCGGCGTAGGATTTGCAATAGTGCCGTCACCTATTCCCACTTCGATAACAGTCCCTTCTTTGACACCTGTGCCTGCAGCCGGATTCTGGTCGACCACGGTTCCGGCAGCGCCCGGCTTACTTACAATACTGAATCCAAGCTTAAGATCTGTGAGCTGTTTTATTGCCGCATCCTGCGATAATCCCGCAAGGCTGGGAACGGGAATTGCCTGGTGTTTTTTACACCTCTTGAGCTCTTTTGGTTTGAAATATTTACGTATATACATATGTTTACTAACCTTTGGGCACCATTCTGTAGGCGCTAAGTTAGTCTCATCGCATACCTCAACCCAAGTTAGCGCCTGTCTAGGGGCCTTTTCAAAATAGCTTGGCTTAACGCCATCCAAAGCCCGCTTCATGAAAGAAGCCCAGATTTGTGCTGGGAAGGTGCCGCCTGCCACTCTTATGCCATGCACGTTCGTCATCGGCTTTGCATCCTTTCCATTGCCTGTTCGGTAGCCTACCCAAACAGCCGCGGCAAGGTCCGGCGTGTAACCGCAGAACCAGGCATCTATGTAACCGGAAGTTGTACCAGTCTTGCCCGCTGCAGGGCGGCCTATTCTGGCTCTTGTGCCGGTCCCGCCTGTGATAACTCCCTGAAGGATATCGTTGACTACACATGCAACTTCCTTGTCAATTACCTGCTTAGGCGCTGGTTTGTGTTCGTAGACCAACTGCCCGTTGCTGTACTCGATTTTTTCCACGCCGAACGGTTCATTATAAACGCCGTTATTGGCAAACGTTGCATACGCTGAAGCCATCTCAAGCGGCTGAACTCCGTATTTAAGCCCACCGAGAGTTATAGCCGGGTTTTTATCGCTTAAATCGCACTTCTTAAGGCCTAGCGCCCTTGCCGTTTCGACTACTTTATCCATACCTACTCGCATCGCGAGCTGCGCGTAGACAACATTAATGGAAGCTGCAGTTGCCCTGCGAAGGCTTACAAAGCCGGAGCCAGATTCGCCTGAATAGTTATGTACAATCCACGGTTTGCCACCACCAATATCTATCTCCTGCGGTGACGATGCATCAAACCCGTCATCAGGTGATATGCCACTTAGCAGAGCTGCGGTAAGAGTGAACGGCTTAAAAGAAGATCCTGGTTGACGGCCATTTCCCTGGCCAGCAATATTATAGTTATCCTTATTATAATCTCTGCCACCGACCATCGCTTTGACAGCACCTGTTTTTGGATCGATGGCTACCAGGGCGGCCTCAGGGTCATCTGGCCTTGGCAGGTACTTCTTCCAGGCCAGCTCTGCATATTCTTGTATTTTAGGATCAAGGGTTGTATATATTTTAAGGCCGCGTGATGCAATGTCCTTTTCGTCTTCGATAATTTTCTTGTCTATGAGATCTCGTCTTACCCAATCGGCAAAATATGGGGCGATACCAGTATAGTTTCTTTTTCGCGGTACAACACCGATCGGGCTAGCTTTTGCCCTATCAGCCTCCGCTTGCTTTATATAACCGAGCGAAAGCATGTTATCGATGACCAGGTTACGCCGCTTAAGTGCAACATCGGGGTTTTTGTATGGATTGTACGACTCAGGAGCCCTAATCAGGGCGGCCAGCAGGGCGCTTTGCTCCAGATTTAGCTGGCTGGCCGGGATACCGAAGTAAGTCTGGCTTGCTGCCTCAATACCGTATGCCTGGTTCCCGAAATATATGGTATTAAGATACTTCTCGAGGATTTGCTCCTTGGTGTAGTTGCGTTCGAGTTTTGTTGCAAGGAAAGCCTCTCTGATTTTTCTCTGGATAGTTTTCTCAGGACTGAAGTACGCATTCTTGACGTATTGCTGTGTAATTGTTGAGCCGCCCTGTGTGGCTTCTCCACTTTTTATGTCTCTTAGCAAAGCGCCTATAATGCGAATATAATCGACTCCGCTGTGCTCATAGAAGCGTTGATCCTCAATTGATATCACTGCTTTTTGCAGGGTTGGAGATATTTTATTAAGTGGAACAATAGTGCGGTTATCGACGTACAGCTTTGTTATAAGAGTCCCGTCTTTTGCATAGATATAAGTAGCCTCGTTTTTGATAACGCTTTTGACGTCACCTATATCGGGTAAGTTGCGTACCGATTCATATATAAAAGCAACTGCCGATCCCGCTGCCAGGATCATAAGGACAATTACTGTAACGACGATTTTTCTCTTTAAGAAAAACCCTAGGATAGCCCTCAAGCTATCAACCCCCCCTAGTGCAATTATAGTGCGATCATTGCTAGAACTTAGCTTGACATAGGCAAGCGAATTTTGCCAGTTATTACTCTCGACAAGCTGGAAAACCAACCGAGAGTCAGGAATAAGTATATCATAAACTGAGGATTGGAAGGCATGGGCAGGGGCTAGGATGGATATAATTTAAAAATCTTTTGCAAGGGGCTGATCATTGGTTGGGTTTATGTTCTTATTTGCAAATTTATATGCTAGCATAGATAATTACATTAGAAGTGAGCCCGGGAGGTGAACAAATTGCGCGAGAAGGTTGAGGAAGCGCTTGGACGCATAAAGCCCGCCCTTCAGGCGGATGGTGGAGATATCGAACTTGTAGATGTTACCGAGGATGGAGTCGTTAAGGTAAGGTTGTTGGGTTCATGTGCTGGCTGTCCGATGTCGCAGATGACATTGACCCATTATGTCGAGCAGACCCTGAAGGAAATGATTCCGGGGGTAAAAGCGGTAGAAAATGTTCTGCTGTAAAATCTAAGATAAATAATTATCGCTGTAATAGAATTAATTTACCGGCCGAGGCTTCTAGCCTCGGCTAGTGGTTTAGGAAAACTATGCCACAGCAGTTTTTTTAATCTTCCTTTTTCCTCTTCGTGAAGGAGGATGGCAGGGTGAGGTGGATTAAGGCGTATGAAAAAGCCGGAGATTTTATCCCCGGCGGGCAACATGGAAAGGCTTGAATACGCAATAGCTTACGGCGCCGATGCGGTCTATGTGGGCGGACGTGATTTCAGCCTGCGGTCAAAAGCCGGAAATTTTTCAATAAATGATATAAAAATCGCCGCTAGGATTGCTCACGAGGCAGGCAGGAAGCTTTATGTCGCGCTGAATATTTTTGCCAGAGATACCGATTTTGCCAGCCTAGGACACTACGTGTCCGACCTTGCAGGTGCCGGCGTTGATGCGGTAATCATTGCGGACCCCGGGGTACTTGCATTCGTAAAGCAGGTGGCTCCAGAGTTAAAAATACATATCAGCACTCAGGCAAATGTTACCAATACCGCAGCGGCCGATTTTTGGGCTGCCCAAGGTGCTTCAAGGGTGGTTCTTGCGCGCGAACTTTCGGCAAAAGAAATAGCTGAAATATCGAAAAATAGCAGCATAGAAACCGAGATTTTTGTTCACGGAGCTATGTGTATTTCTTACTCGGGAAGGTGCCTTATGAGCAAATTTCTGGCTGGCAGAGATGGCAACCGGGGGGATTGCGCCCATTCCTGCCGTTGGAAGTACTATCTCATGGAGGAGAAGAGGCTGGGCCAGTATTATGAGGTGCAAGAAGATGAGAAAGGCACATATTTTTTCAATTCTAAAGACCTAGCGTTAATAGGTCATATCCCTGAGGTTGTGCAATGCGGCCTGACAAGCCTTAAAATAGAGGGACGAATGAAGAGTACGCATTACGTAGCTGCTATAACTAAGATATATCGTAAAGCCATCGACCGCTATTTTGAAGACCCTGATAATTACAAGCCCGACCCTGAATGGTTTGAGGAGATAGAGAAGGTAAGCCACCGCAAGTATTCAACCGGTTTTTTCCTTGGAAACAAGGGAGAAGAGATACTCGACTACGCGCGCTACGAAAAAACGCATGATTTTGTAGGGCTTGTAGATGGGTATGATAAGGCCAATGGGCTGGTCATGATAGTTGTAAGAAATAGGCTAAGCATAGATGAGCCGATTGAGATATTAAGCCCAAGTGGCCTGGTTAAAGATTACAGGATTCCAATGATGGTGAACCTTGGCGAAGATAATATACTTGAGCCGGTAGAAGTCTCTCATGCCGGTTACAAGGTAGGGATACCATCACCCGAGCCCTGGCCATCATATGCGATTCTTAGACGGAGAATCGCGAAGTAGAAATTAGGCTATGGCAATCTATAGTTATTAAGCTATATAGTCAGTAGTTAACGGCGATTAACGGCGCCGAAGACAACAGGGGTTAAATCCCTTCTACACCGTTTCGGCTGTTCTATGGCCGCACGAGCTTTAAAAAAATCGTAATACAGGATAATAGCTATAGGATAATATAAATTGCCGTAAGGATTTGCTGTAGGGAGTGGCGGTGCTAAAAAGATTCTTACCAGATCATTATTATGATTCGATATTTGATATCGATTTAACTCGTCTGAAATTAAACGGGATTAAGGGTATTATCCTTGACCTCGATAACACTATCATTGCCCGCAATAGCTCAACAGTCACCGATGATTTGAAGCGCTGGCTGATAAAAGTGCAAGAACAAGGTTTTCGCGCCTGCATACTATCAAACAACTGGAAGCAAAGGGTAAGCAATGTAGCATCGCAGGTAGAGCTGCCGCTTGTTGCCAGGGCTGCAAAGCCCCGTAAGGGTGCATTTAAACGTGCTCTTAATGTACTTGGCACTGAAAAACATGAGACCGTTGTTGTTGGCGACCAAATCTTCACCGACATCTTAGGCGGAAATGTTGCAGGCTTACGTACGATTCTAGTTATGCCGATGAGTAATCATGATGGGATTCATACAAAGCTTCTGCGCTATCTGGAACGGTGGATAATAAAGCGTTGGCAGAAGCGAAAGCCGTAAATTGAAGTTGATGAAAAATCCCAGTAGCTGGGCAAAAGGATATAAAATGAACGGAATCACCGGAAGAACCAAGGTAACCGGGATAATTGGATATCCGCTAACTTATACATTATCGCCTTTGATGCACAACAGGGCTTTCAATATATGTAGCCTGAACTACGTATATGTGCCGTTTGTGGTGGAGCAAAAGGACTTAAAAAATGCAATAGAGGGCTTAAAAGCTTTAAATATCAAGGGCGTAAACGTTACCATGCCACATAAAGAGGCCGTATTAAATATGCTGGATGGATTATCGGAGCAAGCCAGGCTGATAGGTGCTGTAAACACCATAAACAACGAGGATGGGTACTTTATTGGGTACAACACCGATAGCGCAGGCTTTTTAAATTCACTAATGGAAGAGGGGTTTGATCCCGCTAATAAAACTGCGATTATTATAGGTACAGGTGGTGCAGCAAAAGCTGTAGCGGTTGCCCTGGCGCAGGCCGGCGTTCGGGAGATCGCTGTAATCGGTAGGTCCGCCACGAAAGCCCAAGACGTAAAAACCCGCATAACTGATGCAAACAGGTACATTTTGGTAAAAACTCTTACTTTTGAAGAAAATCTGGCCGATATATTCAAAAAGGGAGAACTAATCGTAAATGCTACGCCTGTCGGCATGAAGGAAAGCGGAGGTCTCCTGCCGGTACCTTTAAAGTACATAAATGCAGAGCATTTTATATACGACCTTATTTATACGCCACAAGAAACCGCACTAATAAAAGCAGCAAGAGATAAAGGAGCCCGCGCTATTAACGGGCTTGGCATGCTTGTTTACCAAGCGGCCGAAGCTTTTGAGATATGGACTGGTGTCTCCGCGCCGATTGATGAGATGCGTCAGGCGTTGATTCATGGGCTAAAAAGCGGAGAACGGCCAGAAAATGTTTAAGAGAAAGAACAAGAAAGACCCATTTAAATTTAATACTAACGATAGTTCATCTGAGGAATATCTTAATAAAGAAGACGACCTTGAGGTTGTTATCAATACATACATCCCAGAAGATGGTGGCAAGGATGATGGCCAGAGCGTGTCTCAAGAAGCAGATGCTGGCGACAACGTCGTTCCTTTCCCAAACAATGACCAACCCATTGATAGCTCATATTTAGACGAATCTAGCTCACCGCTGGTTAATGTTGCCAGTATAGATAGCTACATAACCAAAACAGAGGAGCGCCATATTTTAGAGCAAGACGTCTTTAGCCCCAAGAGCGCCAGGCAAACTCCAGGTGAAGAACCGCAGAAAAAGAAAAGCTCTAAAGAAGATATTTATGAGGAAAAAGTAGCAAGAATGATAGCCAAGCAATTAAATATAGAATTTATCGATATTTGCTCATACAAGATTGATGAAAAAGCGGTATCGCTTATATCAAAGGAAGAGATTAGACATTATCACTTACTTCCGGTTGGATTTGAGGAAGGCCGTATAATTGCTGCAATATCCGGAAAAACCAATATTGCAGCTATAAACGAGCTTAATATAGCGACCGGGCACTATGTTGTACCGGTTGTTACAACAGATAGCGCGCTTCAAAAAGCCATAAATAAGTATGCAGGCGCCGGTAAGGAAGACGAGATTGAAGAAATAGGCTACGAACCAATAAGTACGGTACCGTTGAGTGAAGGCAAACTTCCAAGCGAGGCAGACGGTATTGCGGCTAAAGATACAGCATTGGATGGCAAAGAAGAGTTAACAGTAAATGGCGAGGGTAATAAAGAACTTTGGATAGGGGCAGATAGGATAGATGAAAAATTTAATGTCAAGACGCCTTCACTTAAATTGGAAGAAGAAAAAGAGGAAACAAAGGAAGAAGCAGAAATAGTAGAAGCAGCAGATTCAGAAGCAGCAGCAGAAGAAGAAGAAGCGAAGATAGAACTAGAAACAGCAGAAAAAGATATCGACGTAATTATACCTGATAATGTACAGGATCCGATAAACGAGAGCGGGACAACCAAAACTGAGGATCAAAAACACCCGCTACTAACATCAGACGAAAGTACCACGCAAGAGCTTCATAACATCATAGGAAACGATATACAATCGCTCATTAATATAAGCAGTGAGGATATTCTCAGTCATGATCGAGCAGATGGGCAAAAAGCAGCTGCTGTTGAAGATATCAATAGCACAAAGGACCTAAGTATAAGTTTAGATAGTATAGATGAGGTTGTGCTTGTTGAAGACGTTGAGCTGGGTAAAGAAACCAAGAGCATGACCAAGAATGCAGATGCATTGGAGACGTTTGACCTAAATACAGTTTCTGAAGCCGATGTAGCAAGAAACGTAGCTAAACAGCTACATATCGATTTTGTCGATCTGGCAAGCTATGAGATTAATCCGCAAGCATTATCACTTGTATCGAGCGAGCATATAGGGCGGTACAAGCTTTTACCTATAGATTTCATGGACAACAAGCTGGTTGTTGCAATGGCCGACCCGACTGATATTTTCACGATAGATGATCTGCGTGTTATGACAGGCTACGAGATTGTTCCTGTGGTTGCAGCAGAGAGTGAGCTTCTTACAGCGATAAGCAGGTATAGAACTGGTGATATCGCCGTCCAGAAAGCACTGGAAAATATAGATAGCGACTTTGACCAAAAGGCAGATCACTTAGAAATTGACGAAAACTCTGAGGACGCTCCGGTAGTAAAGCTGGTGACCTTGATAGTAACCGAAGCTTTCAGAGAAGGAGCCAGCGATATTTTTATCGAGCCTCAGGAGAAAGAAGTAAGGGTTAGGTACAGAATAGACGGCGTGTTGCAGGAAGTTATGCGCTCACCAAAACATGTCCAAGCCAGCATTATCCAGAGGATCAAAATCATGTCGGGTCTAGACATTGCCGAACGCCGGTTGCCTCAGGACGGGCGTTTTGGGCTGGTAATCGACAAAAAGAATGTCGATTTCCGTGTAGCTACCTTACCTACTATACATGGAGAGCAAGTAGTGTTAAGGCTATTGGAGAAAGGCAGCAGCATGCCTGCACTTGATGATTTAGGATTCTTGCCCGACTCGCTTGAAAAGTTTAAAGCATCATTCAGCAAACCTTATGGGGCTATACTTATCACCGGACCAACTGGAAGCGGTAAAACGACAACGCTCTATTCTGTCCTGAATATACTTAATGCAACAGAGAAGAATCTGATTACTGTTGAAGATCCGGTTGAATACAGGTTGCCAGGCATCAATCAGGTACAGGTAAACACAAGAGCGGGCTTGACTTTTGCAAGCGCGCTAAGATCGATCCTTCGCCACGACCCAGATATCATAATGATCGGTGAGATAAGAGATGAAGAGACGGCTACAATAGCTATCGAATCGGCTCTTACCGGCCACCTTGTCCTGTCCACGCTTCACACAAACACCGCCCCTGCAACACTCACAAGGTTGATAGAGATGGGGATAGAGCCTTTTCTGGTGTCTTCTGCAGTTGATTGCATAGTAGCCCAGAGGCTTGCGCGAAAGCTTTGCACGAAATGCAAGGAATCTTACAAGCCTACAAAAGAGGAATTAAAAGAGGCGGGCTATAAAATCGATGGTTCCGAACCGGTGGAGCTATATAGGGCGCGGGGCTGCAAGTTCTGCGGAAACACTGGCTATCAAGGACGTATAGGAATTTACGAAGTCATGAGCGTATCCGAAAGTATAGAGAGGGTTTTGGTTGGCAAATTCACAGTTGAAGATATCAATAGAATCGCGATAAGCGAAGGGATGAGAACGTTGCGTGAGGATGGTCTAGAAAAAGTACGGTCTGGTCTTACCTCAATCGAAGAAATAGCAAGGGTTACAATGTAGCCTAAACAGGGGTTAATTATATGATAACAGAGAAATCTGATCAGATAATGGCAGAATTGCTTGTGAAGAAAGGGATAGTATCGCAAGATGACTTAGCTGTTATAGAATCCCGGGTAAATGGTGACATGTCTTTGATAGAGGCTTTGGTAAGCAGCGGCCTTGTTAGCTCATCAGCCATTAGTGAGCTCGTAGGAATTAAAGATTTTAGTATTGTCGACTTGAGCGAGTACAATATTAATCCTGAGGCGGTTTCCCTGTTGCCGGAGGCTTTTGCGAGGAGATACCAAGCGATACCTATAGATTTTGAGAACCAGAAACTGGTTGTTGCAATGGCAGACCCTATAAATGTGCTTATATCCGACGACCTTCATATGGTAACTGGCCGCGATATAAAAACCGTAGCCGCCCTCGAAAGCGAGATAGAGGCGGCTATCAACCATTACTATAAGGCAACTGAAGTAATCCAGGAGGAAATAAGCGGTCTTGACCCAGAAGATGGGCAGGCAGATTTGTCAAAAATACGGGCAGTTTCAGAAGAAGCTCCTGTAATAAAGCTGGTAAATACGCTTATCATCAAGGCGGTAAATGAAAGAGTTAGCGACATCCATATCGAGCCTCAAGAGAAAGACCTGCGCGTAAGATACAGGGTGGACGGCGTTCTCAAAGAGGTAATGCGATCACCTAAACATATCCAGGCGGGCATTATCTCGAGACTAAAAGTCATGGCCAACCTAGATATTGCCGAAACCAGAGTGCCGCAAGATGGACACTGCGACCTTAATGTTGCTGGAAATGTTGTTGATTTCCGTGTGGCGACGCTACCCACAATATATGGCGAAAGGGTCGTCCTAAGGATATTAAGAAAAGAAAGCATCCTTCTAAACCTGGACGACCTTGGATTTTTGCCAGATAGTCTTTCGAAATTCAAATCCTCTTTTAATAAACCCTATGGCGCCGTATTGGTAACTGGACCTACAGGAAGCGGAAAATCAACAACGCTATACGCTGCTTTAAATATTCTAAACAGCAGCAATAAAAATATAATCACCGTGGAAGACCCGGTAGAGTACAGGTTGCCCGGCATCAATCAGGTGAACGTTAATACAAAGGCGGGTTTGACTTTTGCGAAGGTGCTCAAAGCGGTTCTTCGCGCATCGCCAGATATTGTAATGGTGGGTGAGATAAGGGACAAAGAGACTGCTCAGATAGCGATAGAGGCAGCACTAACAGGCCACCTGGTCCTCTCCACGCTTCACACCAACGATGCACCAAGCGCAATAAGCAGGCTCACAGAGATGGGCATTGCACCATTTTTGACATCATCTGCTCTTGAGTGTGTTCAAGCACAGCGTTTGGCCAGGCGTCTTTGCCCGGACTGTAAGGAGCCTTACGAGCCTTCCATTGAAGCGCTTCAGAGAATAGGTTTTCCGCTCCGGGACGGGGAAAAAATCACGCTCTATAAGGCAAATGGTTGCCCAAGATGCAACGGCACGGGCTATAAAGGCAGGATAGGAATATATGAAGTAATGCCTTTTAGTGAGGCGATTGAGGAACTATGCGTAAAGAGGGCAACGGTTGAAGAAATCAAGCGTGTTGCAATTGTGGAAGGTATGAAAACCCTGAGACAAGATGGCTACGAAAAGGTAAAGCTCGGCATCACGTCTCTTGAGGAGATAATGAGAGTCATTGTTTAGTTTTCTATTTACGATTTCCAGTTATCGATTTTTAAATCGATAAATCACCAACAGAGTTTACAGGGCTTAAGCAATCCCACATCAATTCCGATATTTAAGGAAACCCCTTTAAGAAGTTATCAGGAGGCTAAAAATTGCTGGATATTAATGATTTGTTGATGCAGGTAATTGAGAAGGGAGCATCCGACCTTCACATAACAGTTGGATCGCCCCCAATGATTAGGCTACACGGTGACCTTGTTCCGCTTGATTATCCGAAGCTTACCCCTGAGGATACTAAAACGCTGTTATACAGCATTATGGATCAGGAGCACAAGGACAGGCTCGAGCAACAACTCGAGTGCGACTTTTCCTATGCGCTTACTGGCCACGCAAGGTTCAGGGTAAACGTGTTTTATCAGAGGGGAAACGTTGGGGCCGCTTTAAGGATAATTCCAATGCAAATAAGAACGTTAGAGGAACTTGGGCTCCCTCAATCGCTTGAAATTCTGGCCAAGAAGCCAAGAGGTCTGATCCTAGTTACCGGCCCCACAGGTAGTGGTAAATCAACTACGCTTGCATCGCTCATAAACATCATAAACGAAACGAAATCGCACCACATAATTACAATCGAGGATCCGATTGAGTTCATACACAATCATAAAAAATCACTAGTAAATCAGAGAGAAGTTGGCTCAGACACTAAATCCTTTGCAAACGCTTTAAAATATGTCCTTCGCCAAGACCCGGATGTAATTCTGGTGGGTGAGATGAGGGACTTGGAGACGATCTCGGCGGCCCTAACTGCAGCTGAGACAGGGCACCTGGTTTTTGCGACGCTTCACACACAAGACGCTCCGCAGACAATAGATAGGATTATTGATGTATTCCCGCCGCACCAGCAGCAACAGGTAAGGATACAGCTTGCGGGCACACTCCAGGGTATTATCTGTCAGCAGCTTCTCCCAACAATTGATGGGACAGGACGAGTTATTGCTTACGAGGTCATGCTGCCAACTCCGGGTATTCGCAATATGATTCGCGAAGGGAAAACTCACCAGCTATATAACGCGATACAAACAGGACAGAAAAACGGCATGATAACAATGGACCAGTGTCTCTCCGACCTCTATAGATACGGAAAGATATCGTTTGAGACGGCTGTTACTAAGGCAAGTGATCCAAATGAGATCAAGCAGCTTTTGGGCCGTACAGCCTAGGGATTTACGATTTTTGATTGTCGAATTATTAAATAGGAGATCAGGGCAAACCTGGGGGTCTTAATGGCGACAACATTTGTATATAAGGTAAGAGACAATAAGGGGCAGTTAATAAATGGGCAGATAGAGGGCGATGGTATAACGATGGTTGCGACAAAGCTCCGTCAGATGGGCTATGTCGTAGTGGAGCTAAAAGAGAAAAGCCTTGCTCAAAAAGAAATAACACTGCCTTTTTCCAATAGAGTAAAAGCCAAGGATGTAATAATCTTCAGCCGCCAGTTCGCTACTATGGTGAGCGCCGGCCTATCTCTTACCAGGTGTTTAGGTATCCTAGAGGAACAAACCGAGAGCAAGCCGCTAAAGAAGATAATCGCTGAGGTATTGCAAGACGTAGAGAGAGGAAAAGCCCTATCAGAAGCAATGGCAAAACATCCTTCCGCATTTCCGCCGATATACATTAACATGGTAAAAGCAGGCGAAGCCGGCGGTGTGCTCGATACCGTGCTACACCGGGTTGCCGAGCACTTTGAGAAAGAAGCATCGATCAAAGCGAAGATAAAATCCGCGATGGCATACCCGACGGCAATGTTTGCCTTTTCGATCTTGATAACTATTGTTCTTATAACCTTTGTCGTGCCAGTCTTTGTAAACATGTTTGATAGCATGGGTGGTCAATTGCCGCTTCCAACAAAGATGCTCCTTTGGGCAAGTTCTTTTATCAGGAGTTTTTGGTTTATTATAATTCCTGCTCTTGTTGGTGCGGGCTATGGGTTTAAATACTATGCAAAAACGCCTGTCGGAAAGAGCAATCTCGATAGGATGAAGCTTAAGTTACCGGTGTTTGGCAGCCTTATAAGGAAGATGGCGGTATCAAAGTTTACCCGAACATTAGGCACACTTATGGCAAGCGGTGTACCAATACTTCAAGCCCTGGATATCGTAGCAGATAGCTCAGGCAACACTGTTATCGCTGGTGCAGTAAGAAACGCACGCGTAAGCATTAAAGAGGGCGAAACCATAGCAAAACCCTTATCGCAAGAAAAGGTCTTCCCTCCGATGGTTGTTCAGATGATATCGGTGGGTGAAGAGACAGGCGCACTCGACTCAATGCTTTCAAAAATTGCCGATTTTTATGACGACGAGGTATCAAGCATGGTCGATGCGTTAACATCTATTATTGAGCCGATGATGATTATGATGATGGGCGGCATCGTTGGCGGTATCATTATCAGTCTATACATGCCGATGTTCCAGGTAATTAACCTTATTAAGTAGCACTAGGCACCATAACTGGTTTTATTAAGGCGTATCCGCAAGAGCCATTGTAATGGAAAAACATAACAAATTAACCCTAAAGTATTTCCAGTAATTACCGATACAAATAGTACAAAAAACGAAAGAGGCAAACCCATCGTGAGATGGGGACGCAAAGCCACGGGACTCTTCGAGTCGGCCGGGTTGCCGTTTTAGACGAGCTCCACTTTATCAGGCGCAGGCAAGTGGCTATATGCAAAAAAGACGCGCCTTTTCTTTTTGTTCCGACTACATAGATTGCTTCTAATGGGAGGTGAAGAAGAGTGAGACATCTTAGAAATGACAAAGGCTTTACCTTAATCGAGTTAATGGTCGTAATCCTTATTATCGGCATCTTAGTTGCCATTGCTATTCCGGTGTTTAATACATCGAGGGATTCTGCCTATCAAAGGACCTGCCAAGCAAACTTAAGGACCATCGAGGGTGCTGCATCAACTTATAGGGCTGATAATGGTGGTGTGCCTACAACAGTTGCCGCTCTGTCTCCAACCTATCTAAAGGCAGTACCTCAATGCCCAAAACCAAAGACCGATGGCACCAAAGCAGACCCTTATACTATTGATTCATCAGGAACAGCTCATTGCCCAACCTGGGAGAATGATCCAACAAGGCCGCACGTGCTGGCACCGTAAAAGGGTAAAATTAGCCTAACGGCTGTTAAAAATAGCCTCTAGGCTATTAAAAAAGGGCGGCAGCTAAGCCGCCCTTTTTGAGCTTTAAAGCGCTTAAATTGTTAATTGTTTAACCGATACTTATTAATATGGAAACCATTCTTTCGATTGTAATTTTTATATTTGGTTTAGTTGTTGGTAGCTTTTTAAACGTATGTGCCTACCGGATACCAAAAGGTGAATCCATAGCTTACCCGCCTTCTCATTGTCCAACCTGCGGGTCGCAAATAAAGCCGTGGGATAACATACCGCTACTAAGCTATATTATCCTTCGAGGAAAGTGCAGGAGCTGTGGTCAAAAAATAAGCCTTAGATATCCAGTTGTTGAGCTTTTAACAGGTATTTTGTGGGTTAGCATATACTGGCAATATGGCGTATCCAACCGGATGGTACTTGGGATATTTTTTGTGACCGTGCTGATTGTGCTCTCGGTTATCGATTTTAATATCCGTCTTATCCCGGACAAAATCCTTTTACCATCTATGCTTGTAAGCTTTGCATTCTTGATTCTTTGCCCGCTCAAAATAGCATCTTTGCCAGTAATCGCTGGAATTAGGCCATTATGGGCTATAGCAGGATTTTTTGCTGGCGGAGGCTCCCTGTACCTGATTGCCGCGCTTGCACCCCTCATATTTAAAAAACAGGCGATGGGCGGCGGCGATATCAAACTTGCAGCTTTTATGGGTCTTTACCTTGGTGGATACGTCTTTGTTGCGCTTTTCATAGGTTTTTTTCTTGGCGCATTAATTGGAATCGCTCTCATTGTGCTAGGAAAGAGAAGTATGCAGGATATGATCCCGTTTGGACCATTCCTCGCCGCAGGCGCGATTCTAACCATATTTTTCGGACCTCAGCTCTGGCATGGATATCTTTCGCTGGCAGGGCTGCAATAGCCAGAATGGTCTAATGCCCGTACCTTAATGGCCCAATAGTCTATCAAGAAACTCCCAGTATTTACCGATACAAATAGTATAGAAAAGGGGAATAGTATGCCTGTTATCAGCCGCATGTTAGGAAAGCTGCGGGATGAGAGGGCTTTTGGCATTATAGAAGCACTAATAGCGATGACGATAATGTCGTTAGTGTTGATTGCGCTACTTGGGCTTTTGACCGTAAGTGTTAGGGCGGTGACAAGCAGCAAGCTCTCTACCTCGGCTACCCAATTGGCTAATGAGCTTATAGAGGAAATCAGATCTAGAGATTATGAACTCGTGGGCATAATAGGCCGTGATGCCAATGGTTCTATTCCGGCAGAGGAGTCGCGTACGGTTGGCGGCATTACCTATACCATAAACTACGATGTTCTGTGGGTAGACGACCTAGCTGATGGCACCGGAGCGGATGATACTGATTCTGACGGATCCAAAGACTATAAGCAGGTCAATGTGACCATCCACTGGACTATAAACAATACGCCGCAGACTCTAAGTGTAGTCACGTATGTAAAGAGTAAGCAAAAGAAGACAGACCCGCCAACTGTCAACTTTATTTTTGGAAATTATGGGGTTTTGGATGCTAATAAAATGCCGCCTGATGGTACAGTATTTGGCACGGATAACTCACCATATAAAGCTTGGTTTGATAGTGGCATTATACCCCTAAAAGCCGTTGGCACTGACCCGAACGGCGATCTTGTTACTATGCGTTTCTTTGTAGGGCTAAAGACGCCAAACGGTGGCTTTTATGATATAAACCCGACAAACCAGTTTGAGAATTTACCAATATGTTATTGGAATCCGCAAACTATCGATACCGATACAGGGGATTATCTCTGGGGGGAAGGTACGCACGAGGTAACGGTTGAAGTTTGGGATGCACACGGAAACAGGGATGCCAAAAGCATTTACTGGGTTATAGACCGATATCCTCCGCTGGCACCAACAAATCTTGTTCTAGTGCCGCAAGATAGAGATAAGTTTATTTTAAATTGGGATCCTTCGTACGATGGTTTAGATAAAATCACACGCTACAAGATTTATCGTAAAGGGCCAGGTCTAACCGGTAGTTTTGACCTGTTAACCGAATCAACCTTTACTGTAACCACTTTTACGGATGTGGGGTTGGCGGAATGGTCGACCTATCAATATTATGTTGTGGCGGTAAGTCCTGGAGGTCGGACTTCACCTGATAGCAATATAGTTACCGGGATAACACAGTTTAACCTAACAAGTGAGATTGAGGGCAACAAAAAGAGCGTCGAGCTTGAGTGGAATAGAGTGCCGGCAGGTATTTTAGTAGATCGGATCGACGTGGTGCGAAATGGTACTGTACGTGCAAGTTTATCAGGTTCAGCTTATGAGTATACCGATAGCCTGCCGTCGGGTCACGCAACTTATCAGTACCAGATCAAGGCATACTATCAGGGCAATCTGGTGAACCAGAGCATAGTAACGACGGTGACTACTAAACGGGGATGAGTATGTTTTATTTACTGGAGGCAAAAAGAGATGAAAACGGATTGTCGCTTGTTGAACTGGTCATCTATATGGCGATGCTTGCCGTAATAATTGGCGGTGCTTATGTGATATATGACGGAGCTGAGACCATCTACAGTTCCTCTGGTGGGCAGGCAGATGCGCAAAGAAGCGGCAGGCTGGCCCAGATGCTGATGACTAAAGACTTGCGGATGACCGAGAGTTTCATAACAGCGAATGACTATGAGGTCGATATTAGGGCTGACCTGGATGATGACAATATATGGGAAGAGGTAAAGTACTACGTAGAACAGGATGCAGCTGGGATCTATCGTCTATATAGACAGGAGGATGGCGGGAGTCCAAAAGAGTTGGCGTTCGGGGTCAGAAATGTGGCTTTAAGCCAACCGCTTTTTATCTACTACGACCAATACGGCATGGCCATGACGACCGACACGGCGTCGAGAAAGACCAAGACCTGCAAAATGGGCATTAACTTAATTATTGATACTGATACAAACAGGCCACCCGGTGCTTTTACGCTTTATACAAAGGCAACGCTTCGTAACAGTCAATAGGGGTATAAATGAGGGATTCTCTGTTTAAGGATGAAAAAGGAATAGCGATGGTTGTAGTGCTCGGGGTCATGCTAATCCTGACGACGCTGGCGTTTGCAGCTGTGGCCATCTCTGAGAACGAGCTCGTTTCGTCATCGCATGATCGGGATTCTACAGAAGCGCTGCATATAGCAGAGGCGGGTGTTCAAAAGGCTCTCTGGCAACTTGAACAATTTGGCAACTCAATGAATCCTAAAACATTTACCATAACTGTCAATGGTGGTACTGCAGAGGTTAACGCAGTTCAAGACATGGGTCAGAATTGGTATTGGACAGTTGAATCGACTGGAACTTATGGGAATGCCCACAGGAAAATTAAAGTTACAGTATTTAATTTCTCGATGTGGAATATGAACATAGCTACAGGCAGCAATAAGTCCCTGGCATCAGGGGGCAACGGTATCCTCGGTACCGCATCGGTCGATGGTCCTTTTTATGTGCGCGGAAATGTTGAACTTTCCGGTAACTCAGCGATCACAGGAGGACCCCTGTTTATAAAAACTGGCTCGCTCGTGCTTTTAAATAACTCGGCTACGCTTGGTTTACCCGGTAGTCCTATAAGTGCGTATATTGAGCCATCCGGAAACAATGGCGATATAGTCGATAAAGATGGATTGCGAATATTAGATAATCCAAACCAAAGCCAGGTCTTTTTGAGTCAGCTTTCAAACCAGTGCCCTGATATAGAGGTGCCGCCTATGGATTCAATGGAGAGCTATAGAAATATAGCGAAATCAGAATCAAGTGTGCCGCCGCTTCCCAGCACATACTATAGAGATACGTATGTATCGGTCGACCCAAATATTTCGGGCGGCTATAAAGTACTTGATGATGATGGAAGTGTGGCCATGGGGGATGTAGACCTCAGGCATACATATCATCTCGATAGCTCGGTCAGCAATTTTGGCAGTTCTACGTGCGGTATTGGATGGGATACCAGCGGGGGAAGCAAGAAACTGCATGTGATGGGCACTGTCTATGTTGATGGGAACCTGGTTATCGGAGATAGCAAAAATGACACGGTTGTATACGATGGGCGGGGCACCCTCATTGTTAACGGCAATATAACAATAAGAGGCAAGCTTATACCAGCAAGCGCAGGAGTAATGGATAGCGCACATGTTCTGGGCTTGGTTACTAATGAGGAGATTACAGCAGATGTTCAGCATTGCGGAGGTACAGGCAGAGATAACCCGGATATTGCTGGTGCGCTATTTGCCGCCAAAAAAGTAAGCCTCGTACAAAACAATACAACCTTTGTAGGTAGTATGATCGCTGGCACTTTGAATTTTGCGTATGGTACCAATAACTGCCATCTATATACGGATGATAGTCTGCCTTCATTTCTTCCGCCATCTCTGCCTGGCAGCACGAAGTTTATGGCAATGACAGCTTCGTGGCGCGAAGCAAAATAATCCCTAAAAAGCTAAAGTTCACGAGTCTTTATCCGATGAAAAATAAAAGTGCTGTAAAAACCGGTGAGGTTTGCAGCAGGCCCCGTCCCGAACGTAGATAAGGAAACAGTAAAACTTAAGGCTCAGATGTAGGAGGTAAGTTTTGGGATTTTTAAACCTGGGCGGAGGGGCTGCCCCTGTTGGTTTGGATATTGGAAGTAGCACTTTTAGGATAGCTCAACTTAAGCCATCCTCAGGTAAACCAACCCTTATAAAATATGCAAGCCTTAAGGCTCCCCTTGGTTTGATCAACGAAGGCGAAGTCACCGATGTAACCGGAGTTTCCCAGGCACTTTCCAATTTATGGCGCGAGCACAGGGTCGGTGAGAAAAAAGTAGTGGTCGGCTTGGCGAATCAGAAGGTAATCGTAAGGGTAATTGAGATGCCTTATATGAGCGAAGCCGAGTTTAGAAGCGCTTTACAGTTTCAGGCAAACGATTATATCCCAATACCTATAGAGGAAGCGGTAGTTGATTTTCAGATTATATCTGAGCACGAAAACGATCAGGGCGAGCGCATGATGGATGTCCTGATTGTAGCCGTTCGAAAAGATATGGTTGAGAATGTGGTTGCTGCGGTTGAGGGGGCAGGTCTCAAGCCGGTAGTCATAGACGTATCGTCACTGGCTTTTGCGAGAAGTGTTATGAGCAACGGCTTTAAAGCTTTTTTGGAAGATACTGAAAACCCCAGTGCTACCGCGCTTATTAATGTGAGCTCGAATTTAACTGATATTGTCGTGGTTGAAGGCGATGCTCCGCGATTCACAAGAATAAGCAGCATCGGTGGAGATACTTTCACCGAGGCTTTAATTGACCAGCTTGGGATATCTTACGAGGACGCGGAAGACCTAAAAATTGGCATTGGCCTACCAACACCTGAATGGGCTACAAACGAAGAGGATGTTAAAATTCCCGATATTACACCTGATATGCAGCAGTATGTAGATATAGTACATAACATACTTGAGCAAGAGATGATAAAGTTTATTGCGGAAGTTAGAAGGTCACTGGATTATTACCTTGTCCAGGCTACAAGGGTTAAAAGCATAGATAAAATAATTGTTACTGGCGGTGGGGCTAAGCTGCGTAACTTTATGCATCATCTTAAGGATAACCTTCAGATAGAGGCTGTTATGGGCAGTCCGCTTCATAGCGTGCAACTAAGCAGCAAGCTGAAGAAAATGAATATAGAGGAAGAAGAACTTTCTATGGCCATTTGCCTTGGTTTAGCAATGAGAGGGATCGATAAATGATAAAGATACACATAAATCTTCTTCCAAGGGACATTAAAGATAAGCAAAAGACAGAAAAGTACGTGTTTCTGGCAATCTTTGGCATAGTTGTTTTTGCCGTTCTTCTAGGCGGTCTTTACGCTTATAACACATGGCGTATCAGAAATGCAGAAAACGAGGTTTCAATGCTGAAGCGGCAGACGGCAAAGATGGAGGCGGCTATCCAATCCCTAAAAGTATATGAGCAGAAGCTTAAAGAAGTGCAGGATAAAAAAGCTATATTAGATAAAGCTATAAGTGGGCAAATCGTATGGTCTAAAACACTTGAGGAGTTAATGGTAGTAACGCCAAGTGACGTTTCGCTTGTATCGCTAAGCGGCAATTCAGATGGAATAACCTTTAATGGCCAAGCTCTTGATATTAATGATAATCCTGATTTAGGGCACAAGCCGGTGGCTAATTGGCTTACACAACTTGCGAAGATTCATCCTGAGCCGGAAGTATGGCTGACTTCGTCAGATAAACAGGCCAACGTAATTAACTTTGTAAGCACAGTAAAGTTCAAAAAAATGCCGATGCTTCCTGCCCCGTCCAATCCTTCCGGGAAGTGATAGTATGAACAGTGCAGTAGCTAAACGACAAATATTAATACTAGTTGCGGTACTGATTTTGATGCTGGTCGGATTTTATTTTCTGGCATGGCAGCCGCAAACCGGGAAGCTCGCAGATTTGGAAAATCAAAAGTTGGTAGAAGAGACAAAGATCAAAACGTCAAAAACGACCTTAGAAGTGCTTGAGCAGAAGAAAAAAGACGCAGCAAATGTCGAGGCAGAGCTGGTGAAGATTCAGGATAAAATGCCAATCAGGGCTGAGCTACCAGATCTTATCACCCAGCTACAGGATATAGCCAATGATGCGGGTGTTAACCTTGTATCGGTAAAGCCCGGCCAGCTAACTTCAAAAGGTGAGTTCAGTGAATTGCAGATAAGCGTTTCCGTTGAGGGAAGTTATATCGCGCTTATCGATTTCCTGAAAAGAATAGAGAAGGCGCAGAGAATGCTAAAGACATCGACAATAGACATAAAAGTAAAGCAATATCCGGACCTTACGATGAATACAGGGTTGGTCGCTTTTACAATGGGAAGCGAAGAGACTTCGACCACAGCGGCACCGGCAAAAAGCGCACAGGTGGGTTCGGGTGCGGCTGATCAAACAGTACGGGTCAGTCAGAGCATGACCAATAAATAATGGTGGTTGAAATGGGTGCAAGAGCTAAAAAATCATCGTCTGGAAACATTAAGGAAATAATAAAAACACCAAAAGGAAAAGGGCTTGCCGCAGGTTTGGTGCTGGTTTTACTAATTCTAGTCATAATGATGGTCATGACATTCGCATTTCCAGTTTCAAATAACAGCCCTGCGCCTACCTCAAATGACCTTACGGAAAAGAAAACGTCGCCCAGCACTGTCGCCAAGACAGAAAGCAGCCAGACAGTGACAAGTGATACTGCGGAAACTGACTTAGTGGTAGGTGCTGATTTATCAAATTATAATGACCCGTTTAAGCCATTGGATGTAGTGGTGACTACTGCGGCGGCTGTCGGGCAAAATAATACCGCGACAGCTACCAGCTCGAGCGAGAATTCTGTAGATGTGCTATCGCTGCAGAGCATCAATGACCAGGGCGGCGAAAAATATGCTACCGTGCTCTATGGAGGACAACAGTATGTTGTTAAAACAGGGGACCAAATCGATAGCTCGCCTTTTTATGTTGAGGATATTGGGACGAGTAACATAACGTTGATATATGGTGACTCAAGGCTTAGCTTACAGATTGGAGATACGATTGTAAAGTAATAGGTTAAGGTAAGAAAAAGAAGGAGCGAGGGTCTAGAATCCAGAAGAAAAGCAAATTATAGAGCAAATGGGTGGGAGAAGTCCCACCCATTAGTAAATAAGTGGGGGAATTTGCTTTACCTTGAGGTCCATGAACGATGAACCAAAAACGAATTTATGATAAGTTATACTTATTAAAAATGGAGAGGTATTTTAAGTGCTTAGATATGTAACCGCAGGCGAATCGCATGGGCCTGCTTTATTTGCAATAGTAGAGGGAGTTCCAGCGGGTCTTATGATTACTGCTGAGAAAATAGATAAAGAGCTTGCCCGGAGGCAGTTGGGCTTTGGCAGGGGCGGGCGCATGAAAATAGAGAGAGATAGGGCTGATATCCTTAGCGGAGTAAGGTTTGGAAAGACTCTTGGGTCACCGATCACGATGAAGATAGATAACCGAGACTGGCAGAATTGGCAGGTTAAGATGTCAGTTGAGGAAGTCGCTGGTATTGAGGCGATTGAGCTGGTTACCCAACCAAGGCCGGGACATGCTGATTTAAGCGGCATTCAGAAAACTGGGCAGAAAGATATTAGAAATGTTCTGGAGCGTTCAAGCGCACGTGAGACCGCAGCAAGGGTGGCTGCAGGCGCGGTTGCTAAAATTCTTCTTGAGGAATTCAACATAAAGGTTATAAGTCACGTTATCTCTATCGGGGATGTAAGGGCAAACCTTGAGCGATTGCCAGCTCCACATGACCTTGAGCAAATAGACGAGTCGCCGGCAAGATGCTTTGACCCAGAAGCGACTGTCAAAATGGTAGAGAAAATTGAAGAGATAAGAAAGGCTAAAGATACTATTGGCGGGGTATTTGAAGTCCTTGTTTACGGGTGCCCACCAGGCCTAGGCGGTTACACATCGTGGGAGGAAAAGCTCGATGGGAATATTGCCCGAGCGGTTATGTCTATTCAGGCCATCAAAGGTGTTGAAATAGGCTTGGGCTTTAATGCTGCATATAGCCAGGGCTCGGAAACGCACGATGAGATATTTTATGACCAAGATCGAGGCTATTTCAGGAAGACTAATAACGCAGGTGGCATTGAGGGCGGTATGACTAATGGCGAGGTCATAATCGTAAGGGCAGCCATGAAGCCAATTCCGACGTTGATGAGGCCGCTCAAAACAGTGGATATCAATACAAAAGAGCAGGCAGATGCAGTAAAAGAGAGGTCGGATGTGTGCGCGGTTCCGGCTGCTGCGGTTATCGGAGAGGCGGTAGTGGCCTTTGAGCTGGCAAAGGCATTACTAAATAAGTTTGGCAGTGATGCATTAGAGGATATAAAGGCTGCTTACAATTTTTATTTGAAGAGGTTAAAAGATTGAAAAACATCGCGTTAGTCGGGTTTATGGGCTCCGGTAAAAGTACGATCGGTAATATTATTGCAAAAAGGATTGGATATTCATATATCGACGTTGATAAGCGCATAGAGGAAAAGACCGGAAGGACGATCTCGGATATATTCAGGAAGGACGGTGAGAATACATTCCGGCGAATAGAAGCCGCGGTGTTAAAAGATGTCCTCAAAAGCACAGCTGCAGTGATATCTTGTGGTGGTGGTATCGTCATCCAGAAGGAAAACAGAAGGCTCCTAAAGCAAGGTTCGTTAGTTGTCTATCTGAAGGCAGAACCAGAGGAAATTTATAGGAGGGTAGGCAACACCGGAAGGGAGCGCCCGCTTCTTAAGGTAGATGACCCGCAGGCGGAGATAAATAGGCTACTTAAAGAAAGAGAGCCTGTTTACCAAGAGGTAGCAGATATAGTCGTTGACACCACCGGAAGAACGGCAAGCGAAGCGGCTGAATTAGTTATAAAAGAATTAGAACTAAGAGATTATAGGCAAAGGTGTTAGGCTTGATAAAGCAGGTAGTTAATATATCGCTTGGTACAAGAAGTTATCCAATATATATTGGCGACAATATTCTTCACGGCTTCGTAGAGAAGCTTGAAGAGAGGTTTGAGCATGCAAAGGCAGCTATAATCACCAACTCAACGGTGTGGGACCTGTATGGGAATCAGATAACTGAATCTTTAATATCGGAGGCGGTTGATTATGAGCTGATACTGGTTCCGGATGGCGAGAATGCAAAATCACTGAGTATTGCAGAGCGGATCTATGGCGAGCTGATAAGCAAAGGCTTTGAGAGGAAAGATGTTATTATCGCATGTGGCGGAGGAGTAGTTGGAGATTTGGCGGGCTTTGTGGCCGCTACATACGAGAGGGGAGTGCCCTTTGTCCAGGTACCTACTACTTTACTCGCGCAGGTCGATAGCAGTGTAGGAGGGAAAGTTGCTGTAAACCATGAGCTTGGAAAGAACATGATTGGTGCTTTTTACCAACCATCGTTTGTTTATATAGACGTTGCTACGCTAAAAACTCTTCCTGCGACTGAGTTCTCGGGGGGTATGGCTGAAGTAATCAAGTATGCCTTCATAAAGGGAGAGCCGCTTTTAAGTCTCGTAAAGGAAAATAAGCAGAAAATACTTGACAAAGAAATGGATACTCTGGCTGAAGTAGTTAAGATGTGCTGTGCGATTAAAGGTACGATTGTTGAGCAGGACGAGCGAGATGCTGGAATAAGGGCTTACCTGAACTACGGACATACTCTTGCGCACGCTATTGAATCTATAACTAAATATGATTATCCACATGGGCAGGCGGTTGCAATAGGTATGGTCTTTGCTGCGAGGCTTGGCCAGAGACTCGGGATGCTAACGGAAGCTGACGTCGAGCTTCACAGAAGGTTGATATCGGCGTACGGCCTTCCGGCATCTATTTCTTCTGCAAAACCAGAAGATCTTGTTCGCGTTATGAAGAGGGACAAAAAGAGGGTTGGAGGAGGCCACATTTTCGTTCTCTTAGATGGAATTGGCAATCCAGTTGTGCGAAACATCGATGAAGAGTTTTTGGTCTCTACCCTTAGAGATTTTTTGAAAGAGGTATAGGATGGCAAAGATTCTTGTGATTCATGGGCCGAACCTGAATCTGCTTGGAAGGCGCGAGGTTGAAGTATACGGAACTCTAACCCTTGATGAAATAAACGAGCGGATTAATGAGGAAGCCTCCCGCTATGGTCTGGATACTGAATTCTTTCAATCCAACCACGAGGGAGAAATTGTGGATAAGATACAGGCGGCTGTCGGCAACGCTGATTGCATAATAATAAATCCGGGTGCATACACGCACTACAGTATCGCTATTAGAGATGCGCTTGCTGCAGTCAGCATACCAGCCATTGAAGTTCATCTATCGAATATACATGCGCGCGAGGAATTCAGACATAAATCAGTAACCGCGCCGGTTTCACTGGGGCAGATTGCTGGTTTTGGAGCATTGAGCTATGTACTTGCGGTGAGAGCCGCTGCAGAGATAGCTGAGAAGGCCCAAGGCCCAGGTTCCAGGGATCATAGGTAGAATGGAAATTACAAATAAAGTAATCCCTGATTATAAGGATAGAGTCAATAAGCTTAGGAAGCGCATGCTCGCTGAGAAAATCGATGCTCTTCTTGTCGTCGAGGCACATAATATCTTTTATTTATCTGGTTCAAACGGTGGATACACAGGGGCAAGGATATGCTTTGTAGTTGGGGATAAGACATCAACGCTTTTAATCGATCAGCGATACATAACTGAAGCAAAAGAAAATGCTTTTGCCGATAATATTATCTCATGGAACAAGCCGTCTTATAAAGAGCTTGTAAACGTGGTTAAAAAGCTTGGTGCAAAAAGAATCGGCTTTGAGTCTATGTACACCACGGTAAAGCAATACGAACGCATGGTCAAAGATTTTGAAGGCTTTGAGCTGGTTGGGGTATCTGGTCTGATAGAAGCCATCAGGGAGATTAAAGACCGAAATGAAATAGAAAAGATCAAAAAAGCTGCGCAAATAGGAGACCTAGCGTTTACCCATATACTCAAATTTATAAAATCGGGAATCACTGAAGCAGATATAGGTATTGAAATCGATTTTTTTATGCGTAAACATGGCGCTGAGAGGGTGAGTTTTGATACCATTGTTGCTTCAGGGCGGAACTCGGCCGTTCCCCATGCGACAATATCTAGAAAAAAAATCGAACCAGGAGATTTTGTTACGCTTGATTTCGGAGCCGTTGTAGATGGATACCATTCCGATATGACCCGAACCGTTGTGGTGGGTCAAGCCAGCCGAAGGCAGAAAAAAATCTATCAAACAGTAAAACAGGCGCAGGCTATGGCACTTGATGTTGTGAAGAGCGGCGCTGTTTGCAAGGATGTCGATGCTACAGCCAGAGATTTGATTAGGAAAGAGGGTTACGGAAATAAGTTTATCCACAATCTTGGCCATGGGGTTGGTTTGAATGTACATGAGGCTCCAACGCTTGGGCCTGGGAACGAGGATGCATTAAAGACCAACATGGTTGTTACAGTGGAGCCCGGTATTTATATAGCCGGATTTGGCGGTGTAAGGATTGAGGACCTCATTGTTGTAGCTAAAAATGGTTACAAATTATTGACCCACTCGACGAAAGACCTGCTTGAATTGTAAAATGTTCTAGTGCTGCAGTTTACAGTACTGCAGTGATGCATAAAATTCGTTATATTGAAGCTACATGTGCCATTATTTATCGGTTAGTAATCCTATAAGCAATTTATAAATCGTAAAACCGCAGCACTGCGACATGCAGCACTGAGAAACGATCTATAAATATTTTGGAGGTTTTTAGATGATAACAACTGCGCAATTTAAGAATGGGCTTACAATTGAGATCGATGGTACGATCTACCAGATTGTGGAGTTTCAGCATGTAAAGCCTGGGAAAGGCAGTGCATTCGTTCGCACAAAGCTTAAGAACTTTAAAACAGGTGCCGTTATCGATAAAACATTTAGAGCTGGAGAGAGCGTTGAGCAGGCAATCGTAAACAGAAGGCCAATGCAATATCTCTATAATGACGGTGCCGATTACCATTTTATGGATACCGAGACCTATGAGCAAATCAGTATAGCGCAGACCAATTTAGCGGAAGAATCAAAATACTTGAAAGAGAATATGAATGTTCTGATAGCCATGCATGAGGGGCAGCCTATCGGCGTTGACCTTCCAACAGCTGTAGAGCTCGAGGTCACGCATACTGAGCCTGGCGTAAAAGGCAATACCGCTAGTGGTGCCACTAAGCCTGCAACCCTTGAAACAGGCCTGGTAATACAGGTACCCCTATTTATAAATAATGGCGATATAGTAAAAGTGGATACCCGAACGGGCGAATATATAACAAGAGTCTAATTAGAGATCAGAAACAAACAGCCGGAAGCAGAAAACAAGAATCAAGGAACAAAAACAGGTTTGCGGGCTCAGGAAATTTCCTTACAGCAAGCAACAATGCAGACAACAAAGCGATCTTAACATGATTTCTAAGGGTACGAAGCATCGGTCTTGCTTCTAGCCGCTGATAAGTGCAAAAGTTCTTCACTGCCAGGTAAAAATAAAGTATAATATTGACAGTTACCCCATCCATTTTGGATGGGGTAATAAAGTATGAAATAGGTGCATAAATGAAGGCTAAATCTGTAAAAGTTACCGATACCACGCTCAGAGATGCGCACCAGTCCTTATGGGCGACGAGGATGCGCACGGACGATATGTTAAAAATCCTAGATCAGATCGACCGTATTGGATATTGGTCGCTTGAAACCTGGGGAGGCGCAACTTTTGATGCAACTTTGCGCTTTCTTGATGAAAATCCATGGGATAGGCTTCGCGTCATAAAGAAGCATGCGCCAAGAACGCCTCTACAGATGTTATTGCGTGGGCAGAACCTAGTTGGCTATCGTCAGTACCCCGATGATATTGTAAGAAGGTTTGTGCGCGAATCCGTAAAGAATGGAATGAATATCTTCAGGGTATTTGACGCTCTAAACGATACCAGAAACTTAAAAGTGGCTATTGAAGCTGTAAAAGAGGCGGGGGGCCACGCCCAGGGTGCGGTATGCTACACAATAAGCCCGGTTCACACGCTGGAGCATTATATCGAAACTGCCCTAGAGCTGGTGGATATGGGCGTTGATTCGATATGCATAAAGGATATGGCGGCTCTCCTTACCCCCTACAGGACTTATAAATTGGTAGAGAGATTGAGAAAAGAAATAGAGCTGCCCATTGATTTACATTGTCATTATATAGGCGGCATGGCCCCGATGAACTACTTGAAGGCAATAGAAGCGGGCGTGGACATAATTGATACGGCGACTGTCCCACTTGCATTCGGCAATTCGCAACCGGCAATTGAGATGATTGCCGCTGCCTTAAAGGATACCCCATATGATACTGGCTTTGACCTAGAAGAGCTGTTTAGCATAGCAAAGTACTGGGAGGATGTTCGCGCAAAACGAGGCTTCCAGCGAGGCATAACATCGCTTACTCATATGCAGGTATTTTCGCATCAGGTTCCAGGCGGAATGCTGTCAAATCTTTATAGCCAGCTGGAGCAGCAGAAGGCTCTCGACAGGATGAACGAAGTGCTTGAGGAAATACCGAGGGTAAGGGCTGAAGTTGGATATCCGCCGCTGGTTACGCCGATGAGCCAGATCGTAGGGACGCAAGCGGTACTGAATGTGCTTACCGGCAAGAGGTGGGCGATAATCCCTGATGAGATGAAGCAGTACGTAAAAGGATTGTATGGGCGGCCACCAGGTCCAATCGACAAAGACGTACAGGCGAAGATTCTGGGTGACGAGAAGCCAATCACCTGCAGGCCGGCCGATTTAATAACCGAAACTTTTGAAGATTATGCAAAGGCAATAGGAGACCTGGCAAAAAACGAGGAAGATGTGCTAACGTATGCATTGTTCCCAAATGAAGCACGAAAGTACCTCGAGGCGCACACTGAAGGCGCCGAAAAAGCGGTCTTTATGATGAGTGAAGAGATCAGGGCCGTCAAGGAGGACGGATATATGGATGTAAATCAAGTTCGAGAGCTAATAAAACTTCTTGAGGAAAGTGATGTTTCGGAAGTTGTTGTAGAAGAAGATGGCGTAAAGATATCTGTAAGAAAGGGATTTCCTCTTGCGGTAGAATCTGCATCATTTACCTCTAAGGGCGGTAACACAGAATCAGCTCAAGTCGCTCCGACTCAAGAAAAGAGTTATCCGGCACATTGGAAAGAGATCACCGCACCAATGGTTGGAACTTTTTATAGAGCGCCGTCCCCGGATGCCGATCCATTTGTTAAGGTTGGAGACGAGGTTGTAGAAGGACAGACGCTCTGCATCGTTGAGGCAATGAAATTAATGAACGAGTTGGCGGCAGAAGAAAGAGGCATAATAAGAGAGATTCTTGTAGAAAATGGGCATCCGGTTGAGTACGGGCAGTTACTGTTTCTTTATGAACCAATCTAAAGCGTTTAGTTATCAGCAAGAATTTAAAAGCTGCTAGCTGAACGTTGAAAGCTAATACCTATTAGCTGATAGAGCTGATAGCTAATAGCTGATAGCTTAAAGTCGCAATTGGTCACAAAACCTCCAAATCAAAATTCAAGGTTTATAGGAGCATAACTTGTTTAAGAAAGTCTTAATCGCAAACAGAGGTGAGATTGCCGTACGGGTAATTAGGGCGTGCAAGGAGCTCGGGATCCATACGGTTGCCGTTTATTCGGAGGCCGACAGAGAGGCTCTGCATACCCAGCTTGCCGATGAAGCAGTATGTATTGGCCCGGCACAAAGCCATCAAAGCTATTTAAATATACCAAACATTATAAGTGCGGCTGAGGTAACCGGTGCGGAAGCGATTCACCCCGGATATGGGTTTCTGGCAGAGAATCCTCAATTTGCAGATATTTGCAGATCTTGCCATATTACTTTTATCGGACCATCAGCAGAGGCAATCGAAGCAATGGGCCATAAGTCAGAGGCCAGGCGAAGAATGATGGAGGCTGGTGTGCCGGTTACACCGGGTACAGTAGGTTCCGTAAAAAGTGAAAAAGAGGCGCAAGAAGCAGCAGAGAGAATTGGTTATCCTGTTATCATAAAAGCATCCGCCGGAGGAGGCGGAAGGGGCATGAGGATTGCACAGAATGAGAAGGAGTTACTAAAGTTCTTACAGATGGCGCGATCTGAGGCAAAAGCCGCGTTTGGAAATGCCGACGTCTATATGGAAAAATATGTTGAAGAGCCTCGTCACGTAGAAGTACAAATTCTTGCCGATTCGCACGGTAATGTTATCCACCTGGGAGAGCGTGATTGCTCGATACAGCGCAGACACCAGAAGCTAATTGAAGAATCGCCGTCTCCATCGGTCAGCGATGAGGTAAGAAAAGAGATGGGCGAGGTTGCGGTAAGGGCAGCGAAAGCGGTAGGTTATGTTAATGCCGGAACCATAGAGTTTCTGGTTGAGCCGAATGGAAACTATTACTTTATGGAGATGAATACGAGGGTTCAAGTCGAGCATCCGGTTACAGAGATGGTAACAGGGGTCGATATCATAAAGGAGCAGATAAGAATCGCTGCAGGCGAAAAACTTGCCTACCGTCAGGAGGACGTAAAGCAAAACGGCCATGCAATTGAGTTTAGAATAAACGCGGAAGATCCCGATAAGAATTTTATCCCGCAAGGTGGTAAGGTTACTCTATATAATCCACCAGGGGGACCGGGCGTAAGAGTTGATAGTCATCTTTACTCTGGATACGATGTTCCGAATTACTACGATTCGCTTCTAGCTAAGCTAATCGTATGGGGTAAAAATAGGGATGAAGCAATAGCGAGAGGTCGCAGGGCGCTCGAAGAATGCGTGATCATGGGTCTTGCGACAACAATCCCGTTCCACTTGAAGGTGTTGGAGAACGCATTCTTTAGGGAAGGGGAAGTCTACACAAATTTCATCTCAAGATGGATGTTAAACGAGTAGTGTATTTTAAAGTATCAATCCTCTGTAGTAGGTAGGCAAGTAAGTAGGCAAGCATGATGTCGGAAAGAAGGAAGGCGCGCAAGGACGCGTTGGAAATCCTTTATGAAAAGGAAATAACGGATCAACCTATTGATGAGATCATAAAAAATCGTGAACTAGCGCGTGGCGAGGAGCCAAGTGAGTTTACGATGAAGTTGGTAGATGGCGTATATAGACACCAGCAGCAAATCGACAACATAATAAGAGAGCATACCGATAATTGGGCCCTTGAGAGAATGCCCATCGTTGATAGAAACTTAATTCGGATTGGCTTATATGAAATGCTTTATGAGGAGGATATACCCTATAGCGTTTCGATAAACGAGGCGGTTGAACTAGCCAAGATATATGGAATGGAAGAGTCGAGCAAGTTTGTAAACGGAATTTTGGGTAGAATTGCATCCGAACTAAAAGAGAAAAATAAGACGGGCAAGAAAAGAGATGCCAAGTAGCAGGATTCAAATCGATACCAGGGTTGTGCAGCAAGTAGCTTTTCACAGGCTGGATTACTGTATAATTGTAGTTGTAGAAACTAGAATATAAGTTGGTGATGGATTTGGAGAATATAACCTACTCTCAAGCAGTGGATCGACTCGAAGAAATTGCAGAACTGGTAAGAAAAAAAGAAATAAGCCTTGAAGAATCGCTTGATCTATTAGAAGAGAGCATCCAACTTGCGGCAATTTGTAATCAGGAGATTGACTATACTGTCTGGCTACCCCAAATAGAAGAAGAGGAAGAGATCCCGGGGGAGGATATCATAATTGCCGAGTAATTACCCTGAGGACACCAGGCTAATTGTTGAGGAAGGCCTTAAAAAATACTTTCCTGAAATTCGTTACCCTGAAGAAATTTATGAGGCTATGAAATACAGCCTGTTTTCCGGGGGTAAGCGGTTTAGAGCAGTTCTGGTAATAGAGGCTGCAAAATCTCTCGGCGGCAAACCAGAAGATGTTCTTCCGACTGCATGCGCCGCAGAATATATCCACACTTATTCTCTTATCCATGATGACCTCCCAGCGATTGACGATGATGACCTAAGAAGAGGTAAACCAACCTGTCACAAGGTGTTTGGTGAGGATATCGCTATTCTTGCGGGCGATGCACTTTTTGCGGAAGCGTTTCGTTTGATTAGCGCAGAGCAAAAAGCCGGCGATGCTGATATAGTAGTACGCGTTATAAATGAGCTTGCTACGGCATCTGGCGTTACCGGTATGGTTGGGGGGCAGGTTGTAGATATAAAATCGGAAGGGTTAGAGATTGACGCAGCAACGCTCGATTTTATACATGAGAAGAAGACAGGTGAGCTAATAAAAGCATCGGTTCGTGCTGGCGCCATGCTTGCCGGTGCAAAAGAAGGTCAGCTAGGCTTTTTGACAGATTATGCGAAATACCTGGGTTTGGCTTTTCAAATCACAGATGATATTTTAGATGTTATAGGCGATACCTTGGTTTTGGGTAAGACTGTAGGAAGTGACAGCAGGCAAGAAAAGGCGACATATCCCAAAGTACACGGGCTTGAAAAAGCAAAATACATGGCAAAGCTGATGGCTGATAAAGCTAAAGATGCATTAAGAGAACTAAATGGTTCTGGAAACGTACTGGCCGCGTTGGCAGATTTTGTTTACGAACGCGAGTACTAAGGTGCAGCAAGCACTAAAGTGGAAACTAGCACCAGGTGAATAGGCAGATAATTTAAGAAGATTATATCTTGCAGGTTTTGGAGTGCATTACAATACTTGAAATAGTATCATTAGCAACAGGCAATCATACTTAGTAGACGAAAGATACGGCTGCTTATTGCTTGAAATGGTGATTTTTAGAAGAAACTAAAGGATCTCAGCTGGCTTTATATTTAGACGAGGGTGATATGGACTATAAACTGCTGAACACTATCAAGGAACCGAAAGATTTAAAGCGCTTATCACATGGAGAGTTGGCTCAACTAGCGACAGAGATTAGGTCGAGAATGATTGAGACCGTATCTGAAACGGGTGGGCATCTGGCACCAAGCCTTGGCGTCGTCGAGCTAACTATAGCTCTACACCGCGCACTAGAGAGCCCAAAAGATAAGATAGTATGGGATGTTGGACATCAAAGTTATGTTCATAAGTTACTGACAGGTCGAAACGAAATATTTTCGACCCTTCGTCAATACGGAGGACTGGCAGGGTTTCCTAAAAAGAGTGAGAGTGAGCATGATTTTCTTGATAGCGGCCATGCAAGCAATTCGATAAGTTTTGCACTTGGAATGGCCGAGGCCCGCGACAAAAGGGGCGGAAAGGAAAATATAGCTGTCGTTATTGGCGATGGTTCACTTACTGGCGGTATGGCATATGAGGCGATGAATCAGGCTGGGCATCTTGAAACCCGCTTGATCGTAATTCTCAACGATAACGAGATGTCTATCTCGCCCAACGTTGGTGCAATATCTGGTTATCTTGCAAAATTAAGGCTTGATCCCGTCCATACAAAGCTTCGTAAAGAGGTTGAACAAAGGATAAAGAAGCTTCCGGCGATTGGTGAGCTTGTCTACGATATAGGAATGCATATCAAAGAGAGTGTAAAGGCACTACTTGTGCCGGGCATGCTTTTTGAGGAACTTGGTTTTACCTATATTGGGCCAATAGACGGGCACGATATTAGGGAGCTTGAGCAAAATATCCAGCTTGCCAAGCAGGTAGAAGGCCCGGTGCTGATTCATGCTATAACAAAGAAGGGTCTGGGCTACGCTCCGGCAGTTGAGCGTCCTGAAAAGTGGCACGGTATCGCACCATTTATTACTAAGACCGGCGAACCTAAATCTTCAAGTAGTGTTCCTACTTACACTGAGGTATTTGGCGATACAATGATAGACCTTGCAAGAATGAACGATAAAATTATCGGCATAACAGCAGCAATGACAAGCGGGACAGGGCTGGATAAATTCGCGAAGGTATATCCTGATAGATTTTACGATGTTGGCATAGCCGAGCAGCATGCCGTAACGTTTGCCGCAGGTCTTGCAATGGAAGGGTACCGGCCGGTTGTGGCGATATACTCTACATTCTTGCAGCGATCTCTGGATCAGATTATCGAAGATGTTAGCTTGCAGGAGCTCCCAGTAATTTTTGCGATAGATAGGGCCGGAATTGTGGGCGAGGATGGCCCGACACATCATGGAGCCTTTGATCTTTCATACCTAAGAAGCATACCCGACTTGGTAATCATGGCACCCAAGGATGAAAACGAACTGCGGTACATGCTCTACACAGCTACAAAAATGGAGAAGGCTGTGGCGATAAGATATCCAAGAGATAAGGGCTTAGGTGTTGAGCTATCAGATAAGTACCGCATGATTCCCGAGGGCAAGGCAGAGGTTATTGTTGAAGGCACCGATGTATGTATACTTGCGGTGGGAAGAATGGTACAGTCTAGCCTTGACGCATCCGTAATGCTCAGGGACCGCGGATATTCGGCTTCCGTGGTTAACATGAGGTTTATAAAACCTCTTGATATGGATGTAATCTCTTGGGCTGCAAAAAACCACGGGCTGGTCGTTACCGTGGAGGAGAATTCGTTGATTGGTGGTTTTGGATCTGGCGTTCTTGAAATTATGGCTGAGCAAGGCCTGACCACTCCGGTGCAGCGCCTGGGACTGCCGGATAGGTTTATATCACACGGTTCAATGAAACGTCTTCTTGCCGAGGTTGGCCTTGATGCTAACGGCATTGCGTATAACATCAACCGCAAGCTAGATGAGGTGGGTATAAAAGGTAGCTCAGGTATCGTAGGCAAGCGTCAGGGGAAGCGCACATCATTATTTAAGAAATATTAGAGATATGGCAAAAAAACGGGCTGAGAAGAAAAGGGCCGATATCTACCTGACCGAAGTGAAAGCTGCAGAAAGCCGTGAACAAGCACGCAGGCTTATCGAAGAGGGAAGAGTGTTTGTCAACGGCAAACCTATTAGCAAACCAGCAAGTTTGGTCGAAGAAGGTAGCCATATCTCGGTCGTAGAGAAATTGCCATATGTATCGCGCGGAGGAGTCAAGCTAGAAAAAGCCATCCATGATTTCAAAATAGATGTTAGAGGAAAGACCGCTATCGATATTGGGGCTTCAACCGGCGGGTTTACCGATTGTTTACTTAAACATGGTGCGCGCCATGTTACCGCAATAGATGTCGGTTATGGCCAATTGGCTTGGCAGCTTCGTAGTGATCCACGGGTTACTGTCCTTGAGAGAACCAATATCCGATATATCGACCCGGCGCTTTTACCCAGTCTGGCCGATTTGATAACCATAGATGTATCGTTCATATCCCTAGAAAAAATCCACGACAGCGTATCAAAACTATTGAAACCAACTGGCGAGCTCATAGCGCTTGTGAAACCACAGTTTGAAGTAGGAAAAGAACGTGTTGGTAAAAAGGGTGTGGTTAGGAGCGCTGAAGCTCATAAAGATGTGCTGAAGCGGATATGGGAGTTTTACGAGCGGCAAGGGATGTTTATCAAAGGATTGACTTTTTCACCGATCAAAGGTCCTGAGGGAAATATTGAGTTTTTGCTATATGCCTCCCGCATGAATGAGAGTACGTCTTTAAAGGATAGGGAAGCAATAATCGATGAGGTTGTGGAAACTGCTCATCGACAAGCGAAATAGTCCTGATCGTACAGGAGACGTGATATACTGAACTCGATAGCATATAATAACAAAGCAGAATGCTAAAAATGGGGGCAAAACAAGCAATAGATACCTATGAAAATCAATACTATTACTATCGTGCCGAACTTAGATAAGCCTGATGTGGCTAGGGTTGTTTTGGAGCTTATCGATTGGTTTGGTAAACAAAATGTAAAAACTATAATGCCTGAAGAGGACGCTGCGGGACTTGGCAGGCCTGAGCTGGCGGCGGACGAGTTTGCTATCCGGCAAAGCGGGTCGCTGGTCTGCCTTGGCGGTGACGGCACTATATTAAGGGGAGTGCGGCTGCTTAAAGGAGCGGAGGTTCCGATTATTGGCGTAAACTTTGGCCGGGTTGGGTTCCTATCGGAAGTCGAGTACAAAGACATGTACCCAGCTATGGAAAGGCTAATTGCGGGAGATTTTGCAATCGATGCGCGGATGATGCTGAAGTGTGCTGTTAAATCAGGAGAGTTTTATCGAGAATATCTTGCCCTAAATGAGATTTCATTAGAGCGAGGATGCATCCAGCGCATGCTGGTGATGGATGTCTATATTAACGATATACTCTTTAGCACCTACACCTCAGATGGGTTTATATTTGCGACTCCGACCGGATCGACTGCTTATTCCTTTTCGGCCGGCGGTCCGGTGGTTTCGCCTGAAAATGAGCTAATTCTTCTTGCGCCGATAAACCCGCACTCTTTGTTTGGAAGGACGCTCGTGCTGAGCGCGGGTGACAAAGTAAGGGTTGAGCTAAACAAGGAACCCAACGTTACAATTGGAGTTGATGGGTTTCCGGTAATCAAGTCGATGCTTATCGAATCCTTTACTATTGAGAGAGCAGAATCAAAGGCACTTCTAGTCAAGCTGAAAGAGAAGAATTTCTACACACTGTTTAAAGAAAAGCTTCGCGTTTGGGATACCTGGCTGCGTTAGGTGGAAGTAAATGCTGCAAGAGCTTTACATAAGCAATCTAGCTCTGATTGATAAAGCGCAAGTAAAATTTGGCGACGGCTTAAATATATTAACCGGCGAGACTGGGGCGGGCAAGACCGTTGTTGTTGGAGCAGTAAACCTTCTTCTTGGTGGAAGAGCAGATACTTCTTTGATAAGACGGGGAAGTAGTAAGGCTTCAATACAGGGACTGTTCGCAATCCCCAACAAAAAAGAGCTAAAGGATAGGCTAAGAGACCTGCTGGAAATTGAAGATGATGAGGGCCAGCTTATCATTCGCAGGGAATTATCGTTGGATGGCAAAAACAAATGTTTTATAAACGATCGCCTCGTCACGGTTGCAACTCTTTCCGATATCGCTAGACAGCTGGTTGATCTTCATGGACAGCACGAACACCAATCCCTTTTTAAGGTATCCTCTCACCTAAATTACCTCGATAAATACGGCGGAAAAGAGTTAATTGAGGCACGTCGTAAGTTTAAAGAGAGTAGCGAGCGCTTTAGAAGTCTCAAGGCTGAGCTAGAGCTTTTAAGTTCTACTGAGAGGGAGCTCCTTGGCAAAAAAGACCTCCTGCAATTTCAGATAAACGAGATAAGCAAAGCGTCGCTTAAGCCAAATGAGGATATCGAACTTACAAGAGAGAGGGATATCCTGAGGAGCGCCGAGAAAATTTATTCAGCGGTTGCAATATCAAACAGCCTAATATCCGAAAACCCGGAGGGCGTCTCTGCGGCCGATTTGCTGGCGCAGGCAGTATCCGGTTTAAGAGCGGTGTCAAATATAGATGACGATTTGGATGAACTGGTTGAGCGATTGAACAGCCTGTTAATTGAAGTCGAAGATTGTGCATCAAGCCTGCGCGATTATGCATTAAAGTTAGATTTCCCGCCGGGAAGGCTTCAGGAGGTTGAAGACAGGCTTGCTCTTATATCGCTGCTGAAGAAAAAGTACGGGTCGACAATTGAGGAGATACATGATTATTTGGAGCAGGCCTCAAAGGAATATCAGCTTTGTGATACCTCAAGTGATAGGATTGAGAAACTGGAGAAGGATATCGGTCAAGCTCAGGATGAGCTATCCAGAATTGCTGCAGATTTAAGCAATAAAAGGAAGGAGGTGGCGGATAGATTTGCCAAAGAGGTAGAGAAAGAACTTGCCGATTTAAATATGCCTAACGCAAGCTTTGTAGTATCATTTATCAGGGAGCAAGATGAAGATGGGTTATTGGTTGACGGAGAGAAAGTAAGATTCCATGCCTATGGGATAGATAAAGTCGAATTTCTGGTGTCGGCAAATAAAAGCGAGCCGCCTATGTCTTTGATGAAAATTGCTTCAGGCGGCGAAGTTTCAAGGATTATGCTGGCACTTAAAATAGTACTTGCGGATGCAGATGACGTGCCAACACTGATATTTGATGAGATCGATACCGGGGTAGGCGGAAAGACGGCGACCTCGATAGGGCAAAAGATGTCTCTGTTGAGTAGAAGACATCAGGTTCTGGCGGTAACGCACTTGCCACAAATTGCGAGTTTTGCGGATAAGCACTTCACAATAATAAAGAGCGAGGAGAGAGATCGTACAGTAACGGAAATATATGAGCTGCTCGACAGGGAGAGGATAGATGAGATGGCAAGGCTTTTAAGTGGAAACGCCCATTCAGTTGTATCACTTAAGCACGCAGAGGAGCTAATAGAAGAGGCGCGGAAGACTAAATACGGGTTGGTTGATGGAAGAGCAAACTAGCGTTAGAGGATATGGCGACAACGAAATCGTAGCTAAGACAACGGCAGAAACACCGGTCGGGGTCGACGATGAAAATGTAGATGAAGTGTCGGTTAGATTTTCTGCGGAAGAGCCCCAGGTAATCGATTTAACCGATATGCCTGATGAAGCGCAGGCAGAAACTTCAAGAAAAGCCGAAGCGGATAGTACGGCCAAACGGGTAGAGCTAAAGAGGCTTTTAAGGCGCAGACAGAGGCTTATTAAACTAAGACAGAGTCTGCTTATGGCAGTTATTATATTGGTTTTCGGTGTAGCAAGTTATGCCATAAGCGGGCTTGGCATAGGGAGGCCAGTGCAGCACAAGACCAAAGCAAAAGTAGTCGATACAGCGCTTCTTGAGGCCGAACGCATCTATGAATCGTTTGGTACAGTTGGTTCGACTGATTTGAAGCTATCACTGCCGGCAAAATTAGGTGACGTCATATGCGTTGGTTTTCACCAGGCAGAACGGAAGGAAGCCTACGGGATTGTACCGATCGGGAACTACCTTAACAAGGAATCGACTGCAACCGTAAGGGGAGCGTTTTCCAGATCAAAAGTACCATTACTATTTGTTATGGAATCGCGTGGAAGAGGAAGCCCGGCGACATCGGCAATGGATGTTGCGATGGTACCAGATGCGCTGGTATACAGCCCGGTCGATGGGGTAATAACCAAAGTAGTTACGTACAATCTCTACAATAAAGTGATGGATTATCACGTCGAGATACAGCCAGACGGTCATCCGGAGATGAGGGTTGCAATTATTCACATAAGAGATATCCAGGTTTCAGTCGGGCAGAGAGCGGTTAGGCGAAAGACAATCATCGGCCGCATGAGACCTCTACCCGAGGTATCGAGCCAAATTCTTAAGTACCTGCCATCGCGAGCAGATCACATTCATATTCAAGTGAACCCAGCGACAGTTGAGGGCAATATTGGGTCATAATTGTCGTAGAAGGGGTATATCATGGGGCAGTCACGAAAACTGTTTAAGAAGGCAGATGTTTTCGTTGAAAACATCAACGAGCTGGCGGAATCTGATAATAGAGCGAGCATAGATATACTTAGACTTAAGGGTAAGGGAAGCAGGAGGGTTTCCCCGCTAAACCGAAAAAGTGAAAAGGGCGGAACCATGTCGTATAAGGGAACTGCCAGGCTAGATAAGAGAACTAAAAAGCTGGTTAAGAGGTTGAAGCCGGGCGATATAGCCATTATCGACCACGAAGACCTTGATCGGGTGACGGCTGAAGCGCTTGTTGAGACCGGCGTTGAAGTAGTGATAAACGCTAGCCACTTTACTTCGGGGAAGTATCCGAATTCTGGTCCTGCAATTTTATGTTCTGCCGGTATATACCTACTAGATAACGTCGGGATAGAAATATTTGACCTTGTTAAAGAAGGAACGCCTATTACCGTTAAGGGCGATAGAGTCTATTCTGCCGAAAAAGAGGTTGCAAAAGGAAAGAAACTTACACAAGCGATCCTTGAGCAGGAATATGAAAAAGCGGCTCGTAAGCTGGGTGAGCAGCTAGAGAAGTTTGCGGTAAACACCCTTGAATATATGCAGAAAGAAAAAGAGTTAATTCTAGACGGTTCAAGGGTTCCGGAAACGCGGGTAAACTTCGAGGGCCGCCATGTTTTGATAGTGGTTCGAGGATATGATTACAAGGCGGATCTAAAAGCGCTTAAATCCTATATTCGTGAGGTTAAGCCGATATTGGTAGGCGTTGATGGAGGAGCCGACGCGCTGATCGAGGAAGGTTATAAACCCGATGTTATAATAGGCGATATGGATAGCGTTGTTGATGATACCCTGCGTTGCGGTGCAGAGCTGATCGTTCATGCTTATCCGGGGGGTAGGGCTCCTGGGATGAAACGGCTGGAAAAACTTGGCCTCTCTGCGACGGTTTTTGAAGCGGCCGGAACTAGTGAAGATATCGCTATGATTCTGGCGTATGAGAAGGGGGCAGATCTGATAGTTGCTCTTGGAAGTCATGCCAATCTCATTGAATTTTTAGATAAGGGACGAAAAGGGGCATCCAGCACTTTTCTTGTCCGCTTAAAAGTTGGAAGTAAGCTTGTTGACGCAAAAGGCGTTAATAAACTATATAGATCAAGCGCAAAGATAAGTCATCTTGCCATCCTGTTTTTAGCCGGACTGAGTGCTATCATTATTATTGTGCTGGCCGCACCTGGTATTAGGCAATCAATTCGGCTCTTCGTGATCCAGCTAAAATTGATGCTTGGAATATAGCTATCGACAAGGGCAAGAGAAGATATGATGAAATAAAGCCAGGAGCTAGAGCTAGAAGAAACGATTCTAGAAACCTTAATCTTAATAAGAAGTCTTAGTTTTAGGAGAAGTCAATGTTAGATATGCGCTATCATGTGGCGTCACTTATTGCTGTGTTTTTAGCTTTGGCGATCGGCATACTGCTTGGCACAGTAATAGTAGACAAGGGCGTGATTTCAAATCAGCAGAGCGCACTGGTAAAAAGAATAGAGGCAAACTTTACAGCATTAAGGGATGAAAACCGTTCGCTTAAAGCAGAGCTGTATCAAAAGAGAGAGTTTGAGAACAAATCATTTCCAGTCGTTGTGCAAAATAAGCTTTCCGATACTAAAGTAATAATAATTAGCACTGGGACTCTTTCGGATGGTTCGCTTATATCAAACATTGCTGACGATTTGAAGAAGGCAGGAGCGGCCACAAACACGGTTTGGGTGCAGGGCGATTTTAAAATCAACGATGATGCACTTGCCACGTTGCAGCCATATTTTCAGGACCAGCTAAGCAAGAATAATGCGCGAGAAGAGATTCTAAAAAAGATGGTAGCCGATATAGTTAAAGGCGCAGAAGATAGCGCAACCGCTGCAAATGAAACTGGCAGTAGTTATTTGCAGCAGCTGAAGGATCTGAGGTATATCAAAAGCGACATAGACTTTAACGCGCAAGTAGCGCCGGTATCAAAGTTTGTTATTGTCGGGGGGTCAGAGACAAATGAAGACCCTAAGAACACTGATTTGCCCATAATTTCCGAGTTAAAGGCTTTGGGTGTAAGGGTTGTGGGCGTGGAATCAACCACATGCAAAAAGTCATATATGCCTTTTTATCAAGCAACAGAAATACCAACCGTAGATAATGTAGACCAGAGGATCGGTGTCATATCGATGATATATGCATTGGCGGGGGCCGACGGTAATTACGGTTTAAAAAAGACGGCGGCGCAGCTTATGCCAAATCTTATAACCCCGTAAAGCCATGGTTAATAAATGTTGCTTGTCTTGGTTAAATACATTTCGCGGATTTGCGGTGAAACCGGTGGGATAAAGTGAAAAACAAAAGCGTTGTTGCACTAATTGCTGCCTACAATGAGGTTGACCGAATAGCCGCAACAATAAACGCGGTAAAACAAGTAGACCTGGTATCAAGAATTTTGGTGGTAGACGACGGCTCAACTGACGGGACCGCGGATATTGCCAAAGCTGCCGGCGCACAGGTCATAAGACTTGAACAAAACATGGGAAAAGGAAAAGCGCTTCAGCAGGCCATAGAGGAAGTAACAGAGGATATTGTCGTGTTTCTTGATGGCGACCTTGGCGATTGCGCAACTGAGTCAAAAAAAATTATTGCTCCTGTGTTGGCTGGAGAGGCCGATATGGCAATAGCGGATTTTCCGAAAGCGCAGAAGGCCGGAGGAATTGGGCTTGCCAAAGGCCTGGGCCGCTGGGGAATAAAGACTTTTACCGGCGTTGAAATGAGCGAACCGCTATCAGGCCAAAGGGCAGTAAAAACGGAATTTATCAAGAACGTAAGATTTGAGCCTGGATACGGTCTTGAAGTTGGGATAAGTATTGATGCACTTAGCAGAGGGTGTCGGGTTGTTGAAGTGCCAGTCAACATGACTCACCGCGAAACGGGGCGGGATTTTAAAGGGTTTGTACACCGGGGACAGCAATTTAAGGACATATTGAAGGTTATTCTAAAAAGGAAGCTTAAGGCAAAGAAGCCTCTCAATTAGGTATCACTCATTTAAGTTTGGATGTCTAGAAGTGCCAAAGTGCAAATGTCTTTATATATTATCCTAGCGCTGCGGCTTTCCATACCCACATATTACCAGCATAATATCATATAATATATCGGCGAATATTTGCCGATATATTATTGCGTAAGCGAATACCCCCCGCTATGCGGGGGAGTTCAAATAAGGCGAAGCCGTTATGGTAGTGACATAAAAGCCC